>CAKSDJ010000001.1 GCA_934445015.1 uncultured Eubacteriales bacterium
CACCGAAAACCGCCTTTGTGTTGGGTCTGAACGCGGAGTTGAGTTCTTCATCGCTGCAGTCGGGCGAAACAAATGTAAAATCAATGCCCATACGCTTCATTGTAACGGCAAAAAGATTATATGTTCCGCCGTAAATTGTTGATGACGACACTATATGATCGCCGCAGGAGGCGATGTTAAACACCGAATAGAATGACGCTGCCTGTCCGCTTGAAGTAAGCATTGCGGCGGTACCGCCCTCCATCTCGCAGATTTTTGCGGCTACGCTGTCGTTAGTCGGGTTTTGCAATCGTGTATAAAAATAACCGCTTGCCTCAAGGTCGAACAGTTTGCCCATATCCTCGCTGGTGGCATATTTAAAAGTTGTACTTTGAATTATAGGTATCTGGCGCGGCTCGCCGTTGCCCGGTGTATAACCGCCCTGAACACATTTTGTTTCTATGTTGTAGTTGCTCATCTTTGCTCTCCTTATAAATAATATTATCTTAAAGCGGATTTTAATTCCTCGGTTTTATCGGTTTTTTCCCAGTTGAAGTCTGCATCCTCTCTGCCCAAATGACCGTAGTTGGATGTTTTTCGGTATATAGGGCGGCGCAGATCCAATTTATCTATAATTGCGGCAGGGCGCAGATCAAACACCTTTTGAACCGTTTCGGCTATTTTAACGTCGTCATACTTGCCTGTACCAAAGGTATCTATCATAACGGATACGGGCTTTGCAACGCCTATGGCGTATGCGAGCTGAATTTCGCATTTGCTTGCAATACCTGCGGCTACGATATTTTTTGCAACATACCGTGCGGCATACGCTGCGCTGCGGTCAACCTTTGTTGGGTCTTTGCCCGAAAAGGCGCCGCCGCCGTGGCGCGCAACTCCGCCGTATGTATCAACAATTATTTTTCTGCCGGTAAGCCCGGTATCGCCCTGCGGACCGCCTATTACAAAACGGCCTGTAGGGTTTATGTATATTTTTGTATCGGCGTCTAAAAACTCCTTTGGAATAATAGGCTTTATAACCTTTTCCAAAATATCTTTTCTTAAAACTTCAAGGTCAATGTCTGCACTGTGCTGTGTAGATACAACAACAGCGTCTATGCGTTTGGGTTTGCCGTTTTCGCCGTACTCAACCGTTACCTGCGTTTTGCCGTCGGGTCTTAAATATTTTAACTCACCTGATTTGCGCACAGATGTAAGTTTATATGCCATTTTATGCGCAAGCGAAATGCTGAGCGGCATAAGCTCGGGTGTTTCGTCGCAGGCATAGCCGAACATCATACCCTGATCTCCTGCGCCGTTAAGGTTATACTTATCCTCATCGCCGCCCTTATATTCAAGTGAGTTATCCACGCCGAGCGCTATATCGGGCGACTGACTGTCTAAGTTTATTACAACCTTGCAGGTCTTGCCGTCAAAGCAGGCGTCGGGGCTGTCATACCCTATATCGCAAAGGACTTGCCTTACTACCGCCTCAACATCAACATTGGCTTTGGTAGTAACCTCGCCCATTACGTTTACTATATCGGTAGTGCAAAATGTTTCGCACGCCACTCGTGAATATTTGTCATCTTTTAACATTGCGTCAAGCACAGCGTCTGAGATCTGGTCGCATACCTTGTCGGGGTGACCCTCAGTTACAGATTCAGAAGTAAATAATCTTTTACACATCTTTTTATCCTCCGTATTTTTTACTTACAAAAATTTAAGCCGCTTACCAAAAGATAAACGGCTGAATTAACTTATCTTTCGGATAATCCGCAGGATTTGGCACCTTGAATAAATCAGGTTGCCGGACTTCACAGGGCCTGTACCCTCCGCCACTCTTGATAAGGACTATGTATTAAATTGTAGTTTTACTGTAAGGTATTTTACTACCGTATATTTTATTTGTCAACCGTTATTTTTGCTGTTTTTTAAAATCGGTGAAATTTTTTTGTAGATAAAAAAGCATATTGCCGTATCGGCAAGCCCCTTAAATATGTTAAAAGGCAAATTAAAAATGAGCAGACATTTTATGAGGCTGTCAGCCGAGGGCAGTAAAACAGAATACATTTTTATAATTGCGTCCATAGGTATAATTGTTTTTGCATATATAGGATATACAAAAAAGTAATTCGTGGGTATACTTACAGCCGCCATTAAAACAGCCCCTAAAAACGCGCCCGTTACAGCACCCTTACGCGTTTTGTGCTTTTTATAAAATGCACCGCTTACAAAAACAAAAACAGCGCCCAGAATAAAATTTGAAAGTTCACCGACGCCGGCGGTACTGCCCACAAACAGATGCAGTACGTTTTTTATAAGGCACACAAGAACCCCCCACCACGGTCCGAGCGCAAATGATGTTACAAGCGCAGGCAATTCGGAAAAATCAAATTTAATAAACGACGGTATTAAAAACGATATCGGAAATTCGAGCATCATAAGTATGAAACCTATTGCCCCCATAATTGACGTAACCGCCACTTTTCGAATGTTTTGTTTTTTCATAATAAACGCTTCCTTATTATTAAAATTAAAGCCTCCGCAAAAAAACTGCGGGGGCGCAAATTAAAGCAATATAAAAATTTTATATTTCTCCCGTCCGGACTGTGACCGTCGGCTTTGGAATTTCACCAAATCAACCCGCCTAAAAAAGCAGGTTCGCAGGCTTTACTGCCGGTGGGGAATTTCACCCCGCCCCGAAATTAAACTGTTTTTTCAAATTATATGTTTGCGGCTCTGCAGACCGACAAAATCAAACACATCAGCCTAACCCTATAAGATCTTCAAGCAATACGCTTACTCCGTTAAGCAGAATAAACTGCCAGACAATCAAAATGGGCATCCATATCGCAAACTTCATAAAACGGTAATGATTGTTATGTTTGTTGATACAGTTCATCATAATCTCTATTCCTATGCTGCCGCCCAAAAGGGTTACCGCAACCAGAATTCTGCCGTCTATGCCAAAGCCGTTCTCTTTTGCCTTTTTCATATCGACAATGCAGATTATAACTGTAATTATATTTATGATGAGCCAATATATCATAACATATTTCAAAACTCTCACCCTGACTATTTTAACATATTTATATTGCCTTTTCAATCTGTTTTTTTAATTTTGATATAATTTTTTTTTCAAGACGTGATATATATGACTGAGATATCCCAAGCGTATCTGCCACCTGTTTTTGCGTGTATTCGGCATAACCGTTCATTCCGAACCGCATTTCCATTATCTGGCGTTCGCGCGGCGGCAATTCATTTACAAAATTTTTAAGCTGATGACGTTCGTCCTCCTGCTCTATTCCGCGCCCAACCTCGTCACCGTCGCTGCCAAGCACATCCGAAAGCAAAAGTTCGTTGCCGTCCCAATCGGTATTGAGCGGTTCGTCAATAGATATTTCGCCGCGCTTTGACGACACTTTACGCAGGTGCATAAGTATCTCGTTTTCAATGCACCTTGAAGCGTACGTCGCAAGTTTTATATTGCGGTCGGGGCAAAAAGTGTTTACCGCTTTAATAAGCCCTATTGTACCTATTGAGATAAGGTCTTCAATGCCGGTAGGCGCCGTGTCAAACTTGCGTGCTATATACACTACAAGCCGCAAATTATGTACTATAAGTTCATTTTTTGACTGCTCGTTCAAATTGTTAAGCAGTTTTGCCTCTTCATCGGGCGTGAGAGGTTCGGGCAAAGTTTCGGGCCCGTTGATGTAATAAACCGCACGACCTGAAAAAAGTTTTTTTATAATACTGTGAATCCAATTTATAATTTTCATACTGTACCCCTTTAATTAAGTATTTCGGGATTGACAATAACATCGCAATCATCAAGCGCAACGCGCGATGCCGCCAATACGGGATTTTTAAAATAAAATTTTCGGTTGTTGCAAATTACCACCGCCTTGTCTATACGGTAGCCGTCAAGAATTTCGGAGCCTGTTACCGTATTGCACGGAATTGCCCTGTACCTTGTTCTGCACTGTTCGCTTGTTTTGTCGGTACCTAAAAGCGTATCAATTGTACGCGGTTCCGTTATAAATATTTCAGACAAACCGAAAGCGTCTTTTACAGAGTTGCCCGTATCGGCTATTCCGCACAAATTGAGGCTTTTGTCAAAACAGCACAATGTGACCCCGCACTTTACGTTTTGGGGAAATGTTTTTGCTATAATGCGGCGCAAAACGGTTACGGCAAAATAACCCGCAACCGAAAATACTATTAAAAACACCGGAGATATATTAAAATAGATAACCGAGTTGTTTATAACCATACCGTTGGGTTTAAACAAATACCAAACCGCTATCATTGCTCCGCTGTATGCAAAATTCACGCCTAACAAAAACACAGCGCTGCGCAAAAAATCTTTAAAATCACGCATTTTAAAAGCAATAAAACACATAATGCCGCACATTAAAATATGCGCCGCCGTTTCAAGCAAAAAGTTTTTTTGCGGCAAAAATATATACAGCGAAAAAAATCCGCCGGCCGCAGCAGATGCAATTAGCCTTAAAACACGCGTTTTTTTATGTAACAGTTTAGAGGTAAAGAGCAATAAAAAATAGTCTACGACAAAGTTTACCAATATGAGTATGTCGGCATAAACTACCATTTGACCACCACGCTTTAAATATATTATATAACTTAATGCGCGCAAAAGATGTCAAAAAAGAACCTTAAAAAAAGACGAAAAAAGGCATTTTACCGTTTTTTCGTCTTTAAAATTGTATGAAGTTTTTAATTAAAGATTTTTTACAAACATAGCGCGTATAGCGTTAAGTATCGCAATAACCGCAACGCCGACATCGGCAAAAACGGCAACCCACATATTTGCCGCACCTATGCCTACAAGCACAAGTGCCAAAACTTTAACCGCAATAGCAAAAACAATGTTTTGGTAAACTATTCTTAGGCATTTGCGTGAAATTTTAATCGCCTTTGATATTTTTACGGGGTTATCGTCCATAAGCACAACATCTGCTGCTTCAATTGCGGCATCAGAGCCTATTGCACCCATTGCTATGCCTATATCCGCACGTGATAAAACAGGTGCGTCATTTATACCGTCGCCTACAAAAGCGAGGTTTGAACCCTTAGGCTGTGCCGACAGCAATTCTTCAACCTTTGAAACCTTATCACCCGGCAACAATTCGCCGCAAAATGTATCAATGTTAAGGCTTTCTGCCACCTGTTTTGCCACAGCGTTTGAGTCGCCCGTCAGCATAACCGTGTTTTTAATACCTATTGATTTAAGGTTGCTTATTGCCTCTTTTGAAGTCGGTTTAACTACATCGGATATTACTATGTGACCTGCATATTCGCCGTTTACACCCATGTGGATAACCGTGCCGGTTTTGTGGCAATCGATGTAATTTATGCCTAACCTGTTCATAAGTTTACTGTTGCCTACCGCAACGGTTTTTCCGTCAACCGAAGCGATAACTCCGTTGCCGCTGATCTCCTGTATATCGCTTACTCTGGTGCGGTCAAGCGATTTACCGTAGGCACGCCTCAGGCTTACGCTTATCGGGTGCGACGACGCAATTTCGGCAAGAGCGGCATATTCTATTATTTGTTCACGGCTTATTTTATTATGGTGTACCGCAGTAACTTCGAATACGCCCTGCGTTAAAGTGCCTGTTTTATCAAACACTATACAATCGGTTTTAGACAATGCCTCAAGGTAATTTGAACCTTTTATAAGTATGCCCTCTTTACCGGCACCGCCTATACCCGCAAAAAAGCTGAGCGGTATGCTCACCACAAGCGCACACGGGCAGCTTGCAACCAAAAACGATAACGCCCTATATACCCAGACGCTTACATTTGCGGGATTATGCAGCAACACACTCACAACCGTCGGTATAACAGCCAACGCCAACGCGCTGAAACAGACTGCAGGCGTATAAATTTTAGCAAACTTTGTTATAAAGTTTTCTGATTTTGATTTGCGCGAGCTTGCGTTTTCAACCAGATCCAAAATCTTAGAAACGGTTGACTCGCCGAATTCTTTTGTTGTGCGGATTTTTATAACGCCCGTCATATTTATACATCCGCTTACAACCTCATCGCCGACATCAATGTTCCGCGGAACGCTTTCGCCCGTGAGGGCAGATGTGTCTACGCAGGACTTGCCATCGGTAATGACGCCGTCGATCGGTATTTTTTCACCCGGCATTACGGTTATAATTGTACCTAAAGCCACCTTTTCGGGGTCTACGCGGGTGATTTTGCCGTCGGTTTCGACATTGGCATAATCGGGCCTTATATCCATAAGTTCGCTTATGTTTTTGCGGCTTTTGCCCACAGCGTAACTCTGAAACAACTCGCCTATCTGATAAAACAGCATAACGGCAATTGCCTCTACATAGTCGCCGTTATTAACGATGCCTATCGCCATTGCGCCTATTGTTGCAACAGCCATTAAAAAGTTTTCATCAAAAACCTGACCGCCTATTATACCCTTTACGGCTTTTATAAGTATATCATAGCCCACAATAAGATAAGGTACTAAGTAAAGCAAAAATCGCAATATGCCTTTAACCGGCATAAAATGCAAGCCTAAAATAAGAACTGCCGAAACAATAATTCTGACAAGCATCTTTTTTTGTTTTGCCGTCATACACAAAACCTCTTTCTTAAATTACAAATTGATTACAAAATCGCTTTCTATTTTTTTTGCGGATTTGTAAACCGCTTTCATAACGACATCAATATCTGCCGTATCATCAAAATCAATTAAAAGTTTTTGCGTCATAAAATTAACGGTTGCATCCTTTACACCGGATACTTTTTTTACTGCCTGTTCAACCTTTGCGGCACAGTTTGCACAATCAACTTCGATTTTATATGTTTTCTCCATTTCAAGTTCCCCCTGTGTTGACTTAATTTATAACATATTGTATAATGAATATGTTATCGAACACTTTGTTTGATTGTATTATAGTCACATTTTTTAAAGTTGACAATAATCAAATTAAGTTTTATGTAAGATAATGAACAAAAATTTTAATTTGTTCGGAAAGGGTTACATGTATGGACAGACGTCAGCTAAAAACCAGAAAAGCTATTTTTTGCGCTTTTCACAATCTGCTTGAGAGAAAGCGTTATGAAAATATTACTGTGCAGGATATTATAGACGAGGCGGATGTTGGCAGAAGCACCTTTTATTCGCACTTTGAAACAAAGGATCTGTTGCTTAACGCTATGTGCGAGGATATGTTTTATCACATATTTGAAAATGACCCCTGCCCGTGGCATGGTAAGGATAATGACTTGGAAGGCAAACTTGCACACACGCTTTGGCATATACGAAAAGACAAAACTGACCTTTCGGGGATACTGCTTTCAGACAGCGGCGAACTGTTTATGCGTTATTTTAAAGAACATTTGTATAAAATGTTTGATGAGTACGCTGACGCTTTTAATACAAACGTTCCGAAAGATTTTTTACTTAACCATTTAGTAGGCAGTTTTGCCGAAGCGGTAAAATGGTGGCTTGCCGAAGACACAAAAACAAGCCCCGAAACGACTGCGAAATATTTTATGGAACTCACAAGAATAAACTGAAAAACGCCCCTGTTATAAAAACAGGGGCGTTTTAATTTTGCAAAATATCAGAATGTTATGTCAAACCATTTTTTGAAATCCTCAATCCAAGCATAGGCTAAAACGCTTTTCTCATTTAAAAAGTCACTGTTGCAGGTGAGGCCGTCACAAGTAGCAAGTCCGTGGTCGCCGTAAGGATAAATATGTAAACTGAAAGGCACCTTGTTATCTGCAAGTGCTGCGGCATAACAAAGGCTGTTTTTTACCGATACAACATCGTCATTTGCCGTGTGCCAAATAAAAGCCGGAGGCGTATCGGACGTTACCAACTTTTCACAGGAGAGTTTTTTCGACTCTGAATCTCCGGGGTCTGAACCTAAAAGGTTAACAAAACTTCCTGTGTGGGCAAACGCTTCATCAGCAGTGATTACCGGATAGCACAAAATATCAAATGCAGGCTTTTTGCTGTCAGTGAAAACAGTGCGTACCTCATCGCAGTTATATGCGTTGCTGTAATGCGCCGCAAGATGACCTCCGGCTGAAAAACCGATTATTCCGATTTTATCGGTATCACAGTTCCAGTTTTCTGCATTTTTGTGTATCACTTCAAACACTGCCGCAACCTCACGCAGCTGAACGGGGTATCTGTGAGGCGATACGGAATAATAAAGCACAAAAACATTAAAACCCATACTTAAAAACTTTAGAGCAATAGGCTCTGCCTCACGTTCACTGCAAGTACCGTAACCGCCGCCGGGGCAAACCACCATACACGGGCGTTTATTGCCCCTCATCATTTCCAGATTGTATGGTAAATAGCATGAAAGCACCGGATCTCTGCCGTTCTCGCCCAAAAGAGCATATTCTTCTTTTAATTTAACATCAAAACATTTCATAATTTATCTTCTACTCCGAAAACTTTATTGTAATTGTTTATTGCTTCCTTAATAATTTTTATTGCCACGTCTGCGTCTTTAATTTCATCTACTACGGTATCTTTATGTTCAAGATTTTTATAAACGGTAAAGAAGTGGCGCATCTCATCAAAAATATGCTTGGGCAATTCGTTTATCGACTCGTACATATTATAATTCGGGTCATTAAAAGGAATTGCTATTATTTTTTCGTCGCGCCTGCCGTTATCTATCATAGAAATAACGCCGATCGGGTACGCCCTTACAAGCGTCAGAGGTTCAAGATCTTCGGCGCAGATAAGCAGAACGTCAAGAGGATCGTTATCATCGCCGTAAGTGCGCGGAATAAAGCCGTAATTCGCAGGGTAATGTGTCGATGTATAAAGCACACGGTCAAGAATTATATACCCCGTTTCTTTATCGAGTTCATACTTTTTCCGACTGCCCTTAGGTATTTCAATTACGCACAAAAAATCGCGCGGATCAATTCTGTCGGGTGATACATCGTGCCAGATATTTCCCATAAACGCACCGTCCTTTTTTATTTATATTATAAACTGAAAAACTAAAAATGCAATATAAATGCAAAGTAAAATTATGCCTTGTGTTCGTGAAAGTTTGCCGCGTATCAATGCAGGTATGCACAGAATCGACATAACCGTAAGCATTACAGGCATATCGACAACAAGTGAGGCGTTATGACCTAAAAGTGTTTTTTCGCTTGGAAGGGCAAACGGCGCCGCCGTTATTGAAACGCCGCTGACCAAAACCAGATTAAACAGATTTGCCCCTATTATATTACCGAGCGACAACGCTCCGTGACCCTTTACAAGCGACGTAATTGCGGTAACAAGTTCGGGCAGTGACGTGCCGAGCGCCACAATTGTAAGCGCTATTACCGACTCCGGCACCTTAAATGCTTTTGCAATCGCGGTTGCGCTGTCTATCAAAAAATTTGCGCCGAATGCAATGCAGACCGCCCCTACAAGAAGCATCATAATATATTTTAACATACTGCCGTCGGGTTCGGCGGTTTCATCCGTATGATTCTGCAATTCGTTTTCGGAATTTTTGAATGCGTTTATAATTACGATAGCCATATATATTACAAAAAGAGACAGCAACACTATGCCGACCGTGCGGCTGAAATTTTTTGAAAAGTATGCCACAAAAATATATATTGCGGCGGCTATATAAAAGAACGAAACCGGTATCCGCATACTTTTTTTGTCAGCATCAGACGGTTTTACGGCAATGGTAATTGCTGCTATAAGCGCCGTGTTGCAAATCACCGAACCGGTGGCATTGCCGTAAGCCATAGCACCCTGACCGCCAACAGCGCTCTGAAGCGATACCATAACTTCAGGCAAAGTTGTGCCTATTGACACAACCGTGGCGCCTATAATTATTTCGGGGATGTGAAATTTTCTTGCTATGGCGGTTGCGGCGTCAACAAACCAGTCACCACCCTTTATAAGCAAAATAAGCCCTGCAATAAACATTATAACTATTTTTACAGTTTGCAACATATATTACCTCCGAAAAAATGTGTGCTGCGCACAACCTAAAGCTTAAAAAGCCGAGGCAGCAACCCAACCGTTAAAACGCATACCTAATTTTAAAACATTCTAAAAAAGGATATTCGGTTTGCATATTTTTAATGACACCTTTATTATGCAAACAAACGGCCCGAAATAAACGCCAAAACCGGTATTGTGAAAATGCAAAGCAGTGTGCTGAGTAACACACAGTTTGCCGCAAGTTCGGTTTCGCCGTGATACATTTCGGCAATACTTAGCATTATTGAAGCGCATGGTGTTCCGCACAAAATAAACATAGCCGCTTTAAAAACATTGCCGACCGGCAAAAAGTAAATTATCGCCAAACTAAACAGCGGAAATACCAGCAGTTTGCAAACACTTATAACATAAACAAACGGGCGTAAAAACAGTTTTTTGAACGAAACCGACGCAAGCCTGATTCCGAGAATTATCATGCAAAGAGGTGTTGTCATTTTACCGAGTAAAATAATAGCGTCAATCAATTTTTGCGGTGCAAAACTTTGAAAATTAACCGCAAAAAGAATTATCGCTACGGCAAATCCTATAAACGACGGGTTTAAAAATGCCCGTTTAAGCGCCATACGTTTGCGGTCGCCCGTAAGGCAGTATGCACCAACGGTAAAGGTAATCATATTCATACCTACAATATAAACGCAGGCAAAACACGCAACTTCGGGGTGATTAGGTAAAATAGCCTTTATAACCGGTATTCCGAAAAATCCGGAATTGCCGAGTCCGAAACTTACGGTAAGCATACGGTATTTAACATCATCATATTTTTTATGAAACAACGCATACAGTATAACCGTGATAAGCACCTGTATCACCAGCGACACCGCAAAAAACTGCATAACCTGTTTTACGTTGCCGACGGTGCGCTCGGTTTCTAAAAATGATGAAACTATCATACAGGGCGAACATACATATATAAGTACTGCCGAAAGGGTTGAAAGATGTTCGGGCTTTGTAATTTTTGCCTTGCAGGTCAAAAAACCCGGGAAAATATACAACAGCGTTAATAACACGTTACCGAAAGCAATACCG
Organism: uncultured Eubacteriales bacterium; assembly: GCA_934445015.1. Classification (GTDB taxonomy): domain Bacteria; phylum Bacillota; class Clostridia; order Oscillospirales; family Acutalibacteraceae; genus UBA737. The sequence goes on from CAKSDJ010000001.1 coordinate 11,051, forward strand.
AAACTCATATTTATCATCCTTATTTAAAATCACTGCCTTAAATGATAACACATTTAAACAGCGTTTACAAGTTTAAAATGCCGCACGGGCAAATTTGATTTAACTTGAAATTCACCGTGTTTAACAGCGAAAAAATTCGGCACACAAGCCGCAAAATTTCAAGTACATAAATAAATTACAAGCCGCCCTTACGGACGGCTTTAATTATAAGTTTTAAACTTTGCGACTTACGCACCGAATTTGCCGACATTGATTTTAACGCCGGGACCCATTGTGGTTGCAAGTGTGCAAGATTTAATATACTGACCCTTAGTAGCGGCAGGTTTCGCCTTAATTATGGCACCCATAAGAGCGTCAAGGTTTTCCTGCAATTTTTCGGCACCGAAAGATACCTTACCGATGGGGCAGTGAATAATATTTGTTTTGTCAAGACGGTATTCGATCTTACCTGCTTTTGCTTCGGCTACTGCTTTGGCAACATCAGGTGTTACGGTACCTGCCTTCGGTGAAGGCATAAGACCGCGGGGACCTAAGACCTTACCCAAACGACCTACCATACCCATCATATCGGGTGTGGCAATAACAACGTCGAAATCCATCCAGTTTTCGTTCTGAATTTTTGCTACCATATCTTCGGCACCTACATAGTCAGCGCCTGCAGCAACAGCGGCATCTGCCTTGTCACCTTTTGCAAGAACAAGGATCTTAACGGTTTTACCTGTACCGTTCGGAAGAACAACAGCGCCTCTTACCTGCTGGTCAGCGTGACGTGAGTCAACACCGAGGCGAACGTGGATCTCAACTGTTTCATCAAATTTTGCGGTAGCGGTTTTAACAGCAACTACTACTGCTTCATCAACGTCATAAAACTTACCGTTTTCGATAAGCTTTGCGCTGTCATTATACTTTTTTCCGTGTTTCATAGTCGTTTACCTCTTAATCAACAACTTCAACGCCCATGCTGCGCGCGGTACCGGCAATCATACTCATTGCGGTTTCAATGCTTGCTGCATTAAGATCGGGCATCTTTGTTTCTGCGATCTTTCTGATTTGTTCGCTTGTAATCTTGGCAACCTTTGTTTTATTAGGTGTACCCGACGCTGTTTCAATACCGCAAGCTTTTTTGATAAGTACGGCTGCGGGCGGGGTTTTTGTAATAAAACTGAAAGAACGGTCTGCATAAACCGTGATTATAACAGGTATGATCATACCTACGTCATTTTTGGTTCTTTCATTGAATGCCTTGGTAAACTCCATGATGTTAACACCATGCTGACCGAGTGCAGGACCAACCGGGGGAGCCGGTGTTGCCTTACCTGCAGGAATCTGCAATTTGATATAACCTGTGATTTTCTGAGCCATAAATAGCACCTCCATTATTCGTGGTAACCGTGTTTAACAAGGCCTGTTGCCTTGCTAAATTAACACTTGGCGGAGCACTCATATACGCGCTCCTCCCACCGTGACACACGGATGCTCACATTTTTACGGACGGTTAACCTGAACCGCAAAAAAATCCGTATGCCGGAAGTTAATAAGCATTTCTGCGTATTAACACTTAATTTTCGATAGAGATCTGGTCGAGTTCAAGTTCAACCGGAGTTTCTCTGCCGAACATTGAAAGTACAACGCAAACATTATTATTTGCCAAGTCAATAGACTTGATAACGCCGCTGTATCCTTCAAGGGGACCGTTGATTATCTTAACGTTGTCGCCTACACTGTAGCCCACTTCAACGCTGTGCTTTTCAACGCCTAATGACGCTACTTCGGCATCTGTAAGCGGAACCGGTTTTGACGCCGGACCCACAAATCCCGTGCAGCCGCGAATGTTTCTTACAACATACCAACTGTCATCGGTGACAATCATTTTGATAAGAACATATCCCGGAAAAATTTTTCTTTCAACCTCGCGTTTTACATCATCTTTGATCTCTGTAACGGTCTCGGTAGGAATTTTAATATCCTGTATCAAATCCTGCATACCGCGACTCTCAACCATTGTAGCAAGGTCGGTTGCAACCTTATTCTCATAACCCGAATAAGTATGAACAACATACCATTTTGCCTCGTTTGTTTCAGCCATAACACTTACCTCCGAAATACTTATCAAAGGATAAGTTCTATGAGTTTGCCAAGGCCGAAGTCAAGAAGCCAGATAAACGCGCCGACAATAAGGCACAAAGCAAGAACTATCGCCGTGTTTTTAAGAACATCGGATATTCCGGGCCATACTATCTTTTTAACTTCGCTCTTGTAATCTTTAAAAAATCCGATTACACGCTTAAGTATTGTGCGTTTTGAGCCTTTTGACTGCATTACCTCGATATAATCGTCGATAAACAGGTACGCCGCCGATGCTATTGCGAAAATCAAAAGTGCTATTGCGGTAAGCAATACAAATTTTGAATACTCAATGCCGGTTACACCGATAGTAGTTGTGAGCGGACGGGCATCTACAAACTTTGCAGCGTCGCTTAAAGCGATCACCAACATATAAATGCCTGTTCCCAAACCGATTGCCGGTGCAAAGTAGCGTATCTTTTTCGACTTGAACGAGAAAATGCTTAAAACAAGCGCAAGAACTGTAAGCCAGAAGCAGAAAAGAATATCTGCCGATCTTGCCATGTGGTACTCAGTTTCTGCAACGGTTAATTTACCGCCAAATCCCAATACTGCGCCAACGGCGGTAGTCTCACCGGCCGGAGTGGTCAATGTTGCAAAAGGAGCAAAAAAGAGTACTAAAGAAACAACTGCGAGAATAACCGAAAGAATCTGACAAATTCTATTGACAGTTTTCATTATATTACCCTCCTTACTTTGTTTCCTTATGCAAGGTGTGCTTTCTGCAGAACCTGCAGTACTTGTTCATTTCAAGTCTGTCAGGATCGTTTTTCTTGTTTTTCATTGTGTTGTAGTTGCGTTGCTTGCATTCTGTACAAGCGAGTGTTATTTTCACTCTCATAACGGCACCTCCCGCTTTACGGAAATATTTTTTTCTTCTTTTTTAACACTTTAAAAGAAGAATGCCTCCCTCATTACGAAAGCAACAAACACTGTAAACAAAAGCACATATAGAATACCCTTGTAAAGCACCATACAGTATATTGTGCACCCGTGTTGATAAGGACTTTTAAAGATAAAAAAGCCTTGCAGAGGTAGTAGTATTATACCACAATACGCCTGCAAGGTCAAGCATTTTTTAGCGTTTTATACATCGGTTTATTATTTATGGTATGTTCCGCCCTCGATTATTTTAAACGCTCTGTATATCTGTTCGAGCAGCATAACCCTGAAAAGTCTGTGCGGAAAGGTCATATCCGACATTGACATTTTAAGGTCCGATTTTTCTTTTAACGTTTCGCTTATGCCGTACGAACTTCCTATTATAAAACAGATATTTATGCCTAAGTTTGCTTTTTGCATAATAAAACCCGAAAAAAGTTCGCTTGAAAGTTTTTTACCCTCAACGCAAAGCGCCACCGTTACCGCACCGACCGGTATGCGTTTTTCAACCGAATACGCCTCTTTTTGCAAGGCGGCGTCAATTTCGCTTTGCGACGGTTTTTCGGGCAGGTCAACCGGCGCAATCTCAATTATATCAAGTTTGCAGTAGCGCGACAGACGTTTGCTGTATTCATCGGTCGCTTCGCGTAAATATTTCTCTTTTAATTTACCTAAGGCAATTACTGTTATTTTTATCAAAATACCGTCACCCCAACCGTTTTAGGTTTTGCTACCTGCAAAATATAATCTATGCCGTCTTTTGCACCTGCCGACGCAAGCATTGACACCGCTGCGGATCTTGCAAGCAGTTCGGTATTGTTCTGCATACTCAAGTGGCCGAGAATTATCCGTGTTGTGCCGGTTTTTAAAAGTTCGGGTAATTCCGCCGCACAGGCATTGTTTGAAAGATGCCCTTTTTCTGAAAGTATGCGAAGTTTCAACTGCGCGGGATACGGTCCGCGTTTCAGCATTTCAATATCGTGATTTGATTCTATAAGCACGGTGTCGCAGCCGAGCAGCGAATTTTTGACATTGTTATCAACAACGCCGAGGTCGGTGCAGACTGCCGCACGTCTGCCGTCGGAAAGAGTTATTATGTATCCGCCGCTGCCCTTTGCGTCATGGCTTGTATGAAAATACGTAACCGAAACATCGCCTACTGATGTGCTTTTATTTTCGGCAGATATTGTTTCTGCGCCCTCAGGCAACAAATTGTTTGCCGCTAATGTTTCTAATGTTTCGGTTGATGCAATAACGGGAATATTTGTATTTTTCAAAAGGGTTTTAAGCCCTTTTATGTGGTCGGTATGAGTATGTGTTACAGCAACCGCTTTGATTTTTGAAATATCGCCGCCCGCCGTTTCAAGAGCGGCAACGATATTTTTATAAGATATACCGGCGTCTATAAGTATATCGCCGCCCGGTGCGGATATATATGTGCTGTTGCCGGAAGATCCGCTTGCCAGCGTGCAAAGCTTTGCCATAAAACTTTTTTCTCCTTTTTTGATTACTGCCTTTTAAAATTATAATTGCGGCGGTCATTTAAGCCGCCGCAACGATTTACAAATAATAACTAAGCATTTTTTAAAGTTACATCTTTGTTTATAACAGGCACACGTTTAACGTCGCCGCCGAGTTTTTGGAACTTTTCGGCAAGACATTCATATCCGCGGTCAATATATATAATGTTTTCCACCTCGGTAGTACCCTCTGCCATAAGGCCCGCAATAACCATTGCGACACCCGCGCGCAGGTCAACCGCCTTAACAGGTGCCGGTGTAAGTTTTTCAACACCGGTTATAACCGCCATTTTGCCGTCAACCTGAATTTTTGCACCCATGCTTGTAAGTTGGTCAACATATCTGAACCGACTGTCCCAAACGCCTTCGGTTACAATGCTTGTACCGTCTGCAACCGACAAAAGGGTTGCCAGCTGAGGCTGCATATCGGTAGGAAATCCGGGGTGCGGCATTGTTTTTATATTGCACTTTTTGGGGCGGCAGTTCATAGAAACACGAACCGCCTCGTCAAACTCCTGCACATCGGCGCCCGCCTCAATAAGTTTTGCGATAATTGATTCAAGGTGTTTTGGTATAACATTTTCTACAAGCACATCACCTTTTGTCGCGGCAGCGGCAACCATATACGTGCCTGCCTCGATCTGATCGGGTATAATGCTGTAACTTGTGCCGTGAAGATTTTCAACGCCTCTTATTTTTATTACGTTAGTACCGGCGCCCATAATGTTTGCGCCCATAGAGTTCAAAAAGTTTGCAAGATCAACAATGTGTGGCTCGCGTGCGGCGTTTTCAATAACCGTAAGGCCTCTTGCCTTTGTGGCGGCGAGCATTATATTTATTGTTGCGCCTACCGACACTACGTCAAGATATACCGAACAGCCGTGAAGTTGCGCGGCTTTTGCGTCAACCATACCGTTTTCTATAATAACCTTTGCGCCGAGCGCTTCAAACCCTTTTATGTGTTGGTCAATAGGTCTTACGCCGAAATCGCATCCGCCCGGAGGCGCAACGCGCGCGCGGCTGTGCCTGCCCAAAAGTGCGCCCAAAAAATAACTTGAAGCACGCATACCCTCAGCCATATTTTTATCTATGACAAATGAATTTGCGTGTCTTGGGTCGATTTCAACAGTAGATCTGTTTATAGTACGGATCTCGGCGCCCAGCTCTTTCATAGCACGAAGAAGAGTTGAAACGTCGGATATTTCGGGTAAATTTTCAATTATGCACGGTGTATCTGCAAGTAAAACCGCAGGCAGAATGGCAACCGCCGCGTTTTTTGCGCCGCTTATGCGAACACTGCCCTTTAACGGCTTTCCACCGTTGATAATAAATTTTTCCAAGTACGGCACTCCCGTCTTTTGAAATATTACATTAAAAATAGTATTAACCTGATTGTTATAAGCAATTCAATTATATACGCTAAAACATATTTTGTCAAACAGAACTATTCCGCCAAATGACGCGCAACCGATTTTTTGCGTCTTTTTGCGCTGTCTGAAAAATTGCAGACCGTAAATGCAAAAACAAAAATTCCGACAGATACGGTAAGCAGTATTTCCGATATATCCTTATTTGACAAAGTAATATTTTTAACCGTAACGTTTATTATTTTAGGTACGGTCGAAACCGTGCAAAGCATAACCGAGGCAATGCTCGAAGCAAACAGTTTTTTGTTTTCGTTTTTGCCGCCTGATATATTGTTCTCAAATTTTGCAAATTCAAACATAAAAATAAGCAAAGTACCGTTTGTAAAAATTAAAAAAATGTTTTCGGTAACAAGCGACAGCGCCGAGGTGCTGACAAAAACGGTTATAAGTTTTAAAATGAAATAAAAAACGGGTATTGAAAAAATCATAGTATGTCTGTTGTAATCGTACACATTTTTTAAACCGTAAGCAAAAAACGCAACAGCCGTGGGTATGCCGAGAATCACAAGCAATACGTTATACCAGCCGCCCGACTGAAGATTCGCAACACTTGATACAACATTAAAAATAAACATTCCGCCGGCCAGTGCAGACGACACCGCAACGCACGGTTTAAATTTAACGTTACAACCTTTAATGCAGTCGCCCGTGTACCCGAGTATGCTTACCGCCGCAACCGACGCGCAAATCACTATCATAATAACAGTGCTTATTCCGGTGTACTGTTGTTTTATAAAGCCGGTTGTTTCATCAACGGTAAAAATCAATTGCACCGTTCTTAAAAAAACGCATATCAAAAGCGCAAAATAAAGTAAATTTACAGTGTGTCTGTATCTCATATAATCACCTTTGAGAATTTTCAAAAAATTTTCCACATATATATTTTATATACACAAAGGTCAAAAGTCAACATAATTAAACCGTACAAAGGATATGCTATGAAAAACACATTTATACAAACATTGATTTTGGCATTTTCAATGCTGGTTATTCCGTTGTTCTCAATCACAGGCAAAGCGGCGCAGGACAATGTATTGCCTACCGGTGAAAACATAAGCGATATTATTTATGAACCGTTAAACGCAAACACCGATTTTAATAACTTTAAAGTTTTAAAAGACGGCAAAGTCACAAGCGTAAGCGCAAAAGATTATGTTTTCGGCGTGGTTGCTGCGGAAATGCCTGCGCTTTACCACGAGGAGGCATTAAAGGCACAGGCGGTAGCGGCATATACCTTTGCCTGTTATAAAAAAAATACTTCACAAAATGCGGAATATGACATCGTCGCCGACCCTGAGACTGCTCAGTGCTTTATAACACGGGAGGAAGCCGCCGAAAAATGGGGTGAAAAAGCAACCGAATACAGCGAAAAGATTGAAAAATGCGTAGACGAGGTTTTAGGTCAGATGCTGGTGTATGAAAAGGCACCGATATTTGCCGCATATCATGCAATTTCGGCAGGCAGCACAAATGCGTGCGCCGACGTATGGGGCAAAGATATTCCGTATTTAAAAAGCACAGACAGTATGGGCGATAAACTTGCAAACGGGTATTTGAGCGAAGCAACATTTACGGCAGACGAAATCGCCGAAAAGTTAAAGGGAATCGCCGAGGCCTCCGGAGAAGCGCAAAACTATTTCGGTGACGCCGAAACTACCGACAACGGCTATGTAAAAACAATTATGTTTTGCGGCAAAAAAGTTTCGGGCAGCGAAATTTCAAAAGCATTGGGGCTTCGTTCAAGCCATTTTGAAGTAACGTTCGCCGACGGCAATTTTAATTTCAGCGTAAAGGGTTACGGTCACGGCGTGGGTATGAGTCAGAACGGCGCAAACTATATGGCGCAGCAAGGCAGCGATTATAAAGAAATTCTGCTCCACTATTATAAGGGCGCGGTTTTGCAAAAAAATTGAAATTTTACTTGACAAATCAACAAGCGTTATATATAATGGTTTAGCAATCCAAAGACAGTAGGTGGCATTTGCCGTAAGTTTTATCGCCTGCCGAGGTGAGCGTGAATTATTGATTTTTTGATTTTTCATGTCTGCCCTTGATGTCCTTGGGTGGACATTTTTTATTTCACGCGGAGGTGAAACGAATTGCCAAACGCAAAGGTTTTAGAAGCAAAAAAACAGGCTGTTGCGGATCTTTCCGAAAAAATCGGCGCCGCAGTCGCAGGTGTAATTGTTGACTACAAAGGTATCACTGTTGCCGACGATACCGCACTCCGTAAAGAGTTGCGCGAAAACGGTATTCACTACTCGGTAGTTAAAAATTCCACGTTAAGACGCGCCGTAGAGGGCACCGACCTTGCAGAGATCGCAAACGTGTGCGAAGGCACAACCGCTATTGCACTCTCTGATGAAGATTACACAGCAGCAGCAAGAATACTTTGCAAGTTTGCCGACGGTCATGAAAACTTTAAGGTTAAGTCGGGTATACTTGAAGGCAAGGTTGTAGATGTTAACACTATTACCGAACTTGCAAAACTTCCGTCAAGGGATGTTCTTCTTGCAACAGTTCTCAGTGCTTTCCAAGCACCGATCGCAGCATTTGCACGTGCTGTACAGGCCATTGTTGATAAAGACGGTGAGCCCGAAGCAGCAGAATAATTAAAAAATTTTAAAAAAGATTATTGGAGGAAATTAAAATGGCATCTGAAAAGATTACAGCTATGATTGAAGAGTTAAAAACTCTTACAGTTCTTGAACTTTCTGAACTTGTTAAAGCAGTAGAAGAGGAGTTTGGCGTATCTGCAGCCGCTGCAGTAGCAGTAGCAGCACCGGCAGACGGTGGCGCAGCAGCCGCTGAAGAGAAAACCGAATTTGACGTTGTTCTCGCAGAGGCAGGCGCTGAAAAAATTAAGGTTATTAAAGTTGTTCGCGAAATCACAGGTCTTGGCCTTGCTGATGCAAAGGCACTTGTTGACGGCGCACCCAAAACCCTTAAAGAAGCAGCTTCTAAAGAAGACGCTGAAGCAATCAAAGCAAAACTTGAAGAAGTTGGCGCAAAGGTTGAACTTAAGTAATTTAAGATCTGCTCAAAACTTTTCGGCTCACCGTTTTAAAACGGTGAGCTTTTTGTTTGCGCAAATTGCTTCAGGTGCAGGAGTTAACTTAAAAAGGTCCCGGGGGATTACCCCGAGACCTTTTGGTTCATCTAAGCTTAATTTTATCCAAGCGGAAGCACGGCAGTAGCATGATTTTTAGGAACAGAATAACTTACAGCCACGTTACCCCTGTCATCAGCAACAATTCTTATGCTTTGCCAATCAACATCGGATTCGGCAGTGCTTTCCTTTATTTTGTTATCGATATATTCCTTAGTGTAGTCAATGTTTTTACCTTCAAATTTGTACGTAAAATCACTTACATACACAATTGCACCGTCATAACCGACGCAAACGCTGAGCCTGTCAACGCTTTTATATCCGCCGATATATCTTGTGTATTCAAAACCGTAATATCCGTATTGTGATTCGTATGAACTGCGCTCATATTTTGCTATATCACATTTTGTTTTTGCGTACTCATCGGCAATTTTTTGTGCGGAGTCTTTATCTATACTTCCGTCGGTTTTTTCTGTAATAAGCGATTTCATATCCGCAATAAACAGTCTGCCTGTTTCTGCGGCAAATTCGAACTTATTGCCTAAGTCGTCGCTGTATACAACCTTTTTATCATAATTCAAGGCATCATTAACATTTGAAAATTTTAAATTAAACTTTTTATCGTTTATAGTTTCTGCTTTTTCGGCCCTGAAATCAAAATCGGTGTCTACATACTCTGCAATTTCGGATTTAACCGACTTATCTGCGGCTGTCAAAACTTCTTTTTCTGCTTCTGCTGTTTTTGCACCAGCGTCTTTTACAGCTGCTTCTGATGTTTTTGCACCCACGTCTTTTACAGTTGTTTCTGCTGATTTTTCTTCAACTGAATTTTCAGGGATTTCCGTATTCTGAACATCTGAAATTTCCGAAGAAACCTCCGCTTTATTTTCTTTATTATTTTCTTTTATAAGAGAAATGCTTTTAAAACCTATTAAACAAGACACGCAAACTGCAACAACTGAAGCAACAATCAAATACAAACGTTTTTTCATTGCGCTTTTCTCCCTTTCTGCTTACATTTTTGTACAATTTTAAATTCGTTATGCATCGGTATCTCCTCCATATAATATCATATGCGGCTTTCCCGTCTTTATTGTAACAAATATTAAATCAAATTGCAAGTTTTTTTTACTCACAGCAATAAAATGTCAGTGCTTTACAACCTGATTCTTATCACCTACAATACAGTATGAGTTTAACCCACAGTATATTTCTTCCGTCAGGACATTTTCAGGTATGTTATTGTTTACAATATCATTACGCGTATATCCAGCATAAGCCAAATTGGCATCAAGGGTTATTTCATACGCCTGACTTGCAGCGGATGCGACAGTATTGCCCTCACCTAACAGCCTTGTAAACTCAATCATCCACTTAGGAGAGCCCATTGTAGTCACGGTTTGAAGAGTATCGTAATAATAACGATACCATGTTTCATTTTCAAAACCGACAACTGTTTTAACTCCCTTACTGTGTAATACGTTTACAAAATTTGTTGAGTCGCTTTCACCGCCTTTTGCGGTTTCGCAAGCTGTTGATACAAAACATCTTGTATTAGAAAAATAATTGCTTGGCAGTTCACTCAGGTCACTTGTAGTATAAAGACCGTAGCACACCGTGCAATTTTCATCCTGACAATCTATATGGTCATTATAAATATTTCTCATGCTCCACTGTATACCCTCTTTATATCCGTGAGTGGCGATTGCACAATATGATGATTCTCGTATAAACCTACTGCAAGAATAGTATCGATCTGTAGCACTTGCCGCATAATTATATCTGTGCAATTCAGAGCAACCGATATTCTGGCAATACCCCTGAATATTACTATCCATTATCCAGCTTGAATGGTCTATTCCGTTTCTATCAATCATACCTAATAAGGTTATAGGCTTACAATTGTTATACATGCTGTCTTTAAGCACAGGTGAAACACCGCTGCCGTCATACATATAAATTATTATTCGAAATCTCGCCTCACCGTAATCGTCCCAATCTATGGGAATTGTAAACCCATGATAGCCATTACCGTAACCTTCTGTCGCTAAGTCACCGCGATATTCATTTGCGCTTTTTGTTATTATTTTAATAACATTTCCATCCAATCCTATTATGTGCACATGTACCCCAACTGGTTCATTCGGTGCGTCCGGTTTCCAGGCCCAACCTCCTATTCCGGTGCTTTTCAATGCATCAACAGAACCGGTCATACTTCTTACAGTAAAACTAATCGGAGCATTATTAAGCAGGGCATTGGAACTATTTACGCCTATTGCATAAGCATAAACCGAATACGTACCGGGTTTATAATCTATCCAGTTTATACTGTAATCAAAACCGTGATATCCATCTCCGTATCCTGCAGACTTTAAATCTGCCCTGTAAATATCTGCTGTTGCCGTTCTTATATGTTGCTCTCCTGTTGAATTGTTTATTATGTATATGTGTACTTGCAACGCGGTGTTCGGCAATCCGCTTTGATATGCCCAACCGTGTATTCGGCTTGCACTGACGCCGTCTAAAAAACCACCCGGAGTTGATGCGGCAGCATATACGGTGTTATCGCTAACATCGATCAAGTCAGTTGTGCTACAACCCAAATCAACGCTTCGGGTTGTTTCGTTTATATTTGATTTTGAAACCGGTGCAGCCGCAATGGCATTAAGTGATAAAGTAAAAGCCAAAATAACAAGAATGAATGTTGCCGTTAATTTGTTTTTCATATTTAACCTTCCTTTTACATTTTGTTTTTAGTGCAATATTTTATGGTGGACTTCTCATTATAATTCATCTCCTAAGGCAGCTATAATGCTAAAATTTTCTGTTTTGAAAATATCACAAAATCACACCAAATGTAAAGATAAATCGTTCGTCAAATTTCGACATTTAAAACGACATTCTAAACAAAAGTTATTAGTAAAAAACGAAAATATTGTTTAATATTCATATATCACATTGTTTGCAGTTTATTTTATTTTTGTCGTATATTGTCGAAATGTTTTTGTATATTTTTTAACCCCCTACCTTTTCGGCAGGGGGTTATTTTATAAATATTTGAACATAAACGAGTATGAAAAATAAATGTGTCCGTATATATCGGGGTTTTGTTCACAAATTTGAGTCTGGCGTTTTATAACGTCAACACCGTTTTGCCATTCTTCACGGTCGGGTTCGTTTTGGGTATTTATTTTATATGCGGCAAGCCCTATCATCAGTTTGACATCTTTGTTATCAGTAACATTTATCCAGTCGGATATCAAATTTTCAAATTTATAATCATCCGTAGGATAGTTAAATCCGAAATACAGCTGCGGTATTATGTAGTCTATGCAGCCGCTTTCGCACCAGGTATTTATATCGGCATAATGTTTGCTGTAATTTTCAGAAACGGACGCCGCCGGACTTATACTGAAAACTATATTTGCATCGGTGAATTTGACTGCGGTAAAACAACCGCTTATAAGGGCGTTTACATTTGCCCGACGCCAGTCGTCGAGCGAGAGCGGTTTTTCGGCATCGGCGCAGTAGGCTTCATAACTTACCTTATCGAATTCGGGGTCGGTCGTGGGATAAAAATAATCGTCAAAATGTATGCCGTCAACCTTGTAGTTATTTATTATTTCACGTACACCGTCTGTCACAAGTTTGCGCGCCTCACCCGAAGCGGGATTAAGATAAATGCCGTTGCTTATAACAGCGTTTGTATCGTTTGACACGTCATCGTCGCTAAGCCACTGTTTTACCGGACTTTTTTCATCAAGCGCCGATACGTCGCCGTCGGCAGTGCGCACGCGGTAAGGGTTGATCCAAGCGTGAAATTTTAAACCTTCGGCGTGACATTTTTCTATCATATATTCAAGCACATCAAAATCATACTGTTTAACGGTTTCACGAAGCGGAAAATACTGCGAACTGTATATCGAGTCGCAAAACGCCCTTGTATGAACAAACAGGTCGGTTATGCCGCGTGACTTGCAGTTTGATACAACCGCGTCAAACCCGTTTTTGAAATCTCCCGTTTTAAGAACAGCGTCAAGTTCGCTGTATGACAACCATACGCCCGAGACGTAACTTTCGGCGGTATCGGTTTTGCGTGTTTTATTTTCTTTTTGGGGCGAACAACCGGTAAGCAATATCAGCGAAAGCGCTATGCACAATATCCTTTTCATATTTTTTCTCATTTCTTTTTTAACTAATACAGTATATTTTAAACGCATTATAAAAATTCATCAAGTATTATTTTTTCGCTTGATTATATAAACATAATATTGTATAATGCTTTTACGAGGTGATCTGCTTTGCATAATTATAAAAAATCGGTTAAATTTACCTTGATTTTGGTATACGTAGCAATATTTTTATTGTTTGCAATGGTTGTTGCACTGCCGTGGATTGTAACATGGTACGTTGAGGTCCGTGGTAAAGACGCAGGTCTGCCTGCCGTTATAATGCTTACGTGTTACCCGTGTGTTCCGCCTGTGGCGATAGCATTATTTGCTTTAAAAAGTATGCTTAAAAATATACTTAACGGCTTAATCTTCGGTGACGAAAACATATGCTCACTTAACAAAATCGCGGTAAGCAGTCTTATATGCGGCGTTATAACCGCAGTTGCAGGGTATTTTTATCTACCGTTTTATTTTGTAAGTCTGGCGGCGTTTGGGTGTGCGATTATTATAAAAGCCATAAAAGATACTTTTGCCGCCCAACTTGAAAACCAGCGTGAAAAATTATATGAATCCGTGAGGGAAGAATTATGAAAAAAACAGTAATTTCGGTAATAGGTAAAGACGCCGTAGGCATTACCGCAAAAGTAAGCGCCGCCTGCGGCGAACATAACGTTAATATTGTGGATATAACCCAGTCGGTTTTGCAGGATATGTTTGTAATGGTAATGCTTACCGATATATCTGCCATTGACTGCTCGTTTAAAGATTTTTCTGACAGTATGTGTAAATTAGGCAAAGAATCAAATCTTGAAATACGCGTTATGCACGAAGATATTTTTAACTCGATGCACAGAATTTAAGGGGATATTTATGCTTAATCTCGGTGATATTTTAGAAACGATCAATATGATCCGTCAGGAAAATCTTGACATACGCACAATCACAATGGGTATATCCCTGCTTGACTGTGCCGACAGTAATATTGATGTTTCGTGCGAAAAAATTTACAACAAAATAACTCGTCTTGCCGGCAATCTTGTAAAAGTGGGTTGCGATATTGAAAATGAATACGGTATTCCGATTATCAACAAACGCATTTCGGTGACCCCTATTGCTATGCTTGTTGCGGTTTCGGGCGGCGACCCCGTTAAATACGCCCTTACCCTGCAGCGTGCGGCTGACACGGTGGGTGTTAATTTTATAGGCGGTTTTTCGGCGCTTGTGCAAAAGGGTTTCTCAGCCGGTGATATTGAACTTATAAAATCTATACCGCGCGCTTTAAGCGAAACGCAAAACATTTGCTCATCGGTAAACATAGGCTCAACAAAAGCCGGTATAAATATGGACGCCGTAAAACTTATGGGTGAAACCATTCGCGAAAGCGCATTGCTTACTGCCGATCGCGACTGTATAGGCCCTGCAAAACTGGTCGTATTTTGCAACGCACCTGAAGATAACCCGTTTATGGCCGGCGCATTTCACGGTGTGGGTGAACCCGACTGCGTTATTCACGTGGGCGTTTCGGGTCCCGGCGTTGTTTATTCGGCACTTAAAAAGTGTGACGGTGACCTGTGCGCTGTAGCCGAAGTAATAAAACGGACCGCGTTTAAAATAACCCGTGTCGGTCAGCTCGTGGGCAGTGAAGCCGCAAAAAGGCTCGGCGTGCCGTTTGGCATAGTTGATTTGTCGCTTGCACCGACACCGGCGGTGGGCGACTCGGTAGCAAGAATACTTGAAGAGATAGGACTCGGCATTTGCGGAACCCACGGTACCACAGCCGCGCTCGCCATGCTTAATGACGCTGTCAAAAAGGGTGGAGTTATGGCGTGCAACTCGGTAGGCGGACTTTCGGGCGCGTTTATACCTGTATCTGAAGATGAGGGTATGATAGCGGCAGCACGCAGCGGTGACCTTAAAATAGAAAAACTTGAGGCAATGACCGCAGTTTGCTCTGTGGGCCTTGATATGATAGCAATTCCCGGAGATACACCGAGCGAGGTCATATCGGCAATAATTGCCGATGAAGCAGCCATAGGTATGGTAAACTCAAAAACCACCGCTGTGCGCGTAATACCTGCAATAGGCAAAAAAGCCGGTGAGGAACTTAACTTCGGCGGATTGTTGGGCGAAGCACCGATTATGGGCGTGAACCTGAGCGCCAGCCCAAAAAAATTTATTGACCGCGGCGGCAGAATACCGGCGCCTATGCAAAGCCTTAAAAATTAAAAAATATAAAAACGCGCCTATGATACCACTGTATTACGGGCGCATTTTTATGCAAAAAATAAACGTTGCCGCCTACCCTCTTGCCTATTCGGATATACAACCGCCGATATGTCAAAATCTAACTTGCATTCCGTACTTTTTTATGTTATAATACTACGCGATATATGAAACTGCTACCGAGTAGTAGAATGCAAAGCATTCGTTTACACATCATTAGGTCTTAGAAGATGTGTATGCGGATGTTTGTTTTTTTCGGAGGCTATGGGTTATGTTAAACAAACTGTTTAATTATTTTACAAAAAAAGAAATCGCGCTGTGGTGCGCGTCGGTTATTTTTATTGTTTTGTCATTCGGCATATTTGACCGTGAAAATTACCTAACGTTGACCGCTTCACTGATAGGCGTTACTTCTCTTGTATTTAACGCCAAAGGCAACCCTTTCGGTCAGTTTTTGATGATAATTTTCAGCCTGCTATACGGAATCATATCGTTTACCTTTGCATATTACGGCAAAATGATAACCTATCCCGGAATGACAATGCCCATGGCGGTTTTTGCCCTTGTTGCGTGGCTCAAAAATCCGTACAACGGAAACAAGTCAGAAGTAAAAGTGAATTCGATAAGTAAAAAAAACCGCATTTATGTTGATTGCAACGGTTGCAATAACAGCAGTTTTTTATTTTATTCTTGAGGCGTTTAACACGTCAAATATTGTTCCGAGCACGATTTCGGTTACAACAAGTTTTTTGGCGGTGTATCTGACTTTCAGAAGAAGCGCCTATTATGCAATGTCATACGCCGCTAACGATATTGTACTGATTGTGTTGTGGATACTTGCAAGTTTTACCGATAAGCGGTATATTTCTGTAGTGGTTTGTTTTGCCGCTTTTTTGATAAATGATCTGTACGGATTTATAAATTGGCAAAGTATGAAAAAACGGCAAAGCGTATAACACATACGGCGACTGCCCCTTTTTAAGTTTTAAACGGACTTTTTAATACAATATAAAAACAGCAGCCTGAATTAAAATTCAGGCTGCTGTTTTTATGTTTAATAATCGTTATTTACGTTTATCCACTCACCGGGATGTTCCATACCCTTTTTGCCTGCTTCTCTTGCGGCGGCAATTACAAGGGTTTCATTATGGCTTACAGGCTCTTTACCGGTTCTGAAAAACTCTACCATAGTTTTGTAATGATATATCCAAAAATCGTAACTGCAATTTATAAGCATATTCGAAGTCGGGATAGATATATTCATCATATACGGAGTATCATAATTAAAACTGTTTACAACTATGTATCTGCCGCTTTCAAGTTCTACCGTTACCGAGTAAAAGGCATCGCCGCGGTATACGCTCATTACCCTTTTTGCAGGTTCTTCCATAAGCATCATAGCGGGCTCTAATGCGTGAAGAATATAGTTATCAAAAGAATTTTGCGGCGTAAATACAACAAGCGACTCAATTGCCTTGCGGTCTACCTTTTGGTATTCCTGCGCGTAACGCAAAGATGAACAGGTGTAGCAGGGTGTTCCGCTTTTTTCGGCAATTTCAAACATACGCTTGGCAGAAGCCAGATCGGTACCGAACGGTTTGTCTACAAAACAGGGTTTTCCGCTTGCAAGCGCTGCGCGGCTCAGATCCTCTTTGCGTTCGCAGTTATCGGGCGCAAATACCATTAAAACATCTGATTTTTCAACAACTTCTTCTATGGTTTTGCAATATTCGACACCGTTTTTTTCGCACCACTGCTCGCTTGTGGTTCCGTTTACGGGATTTGCAATCTCGCCGTAAGCAAAGCAGACTTTAACTTCACCGTCAGACTGTTTTTCAAGATGTGCCGGCGCGCTGTTTGCGTGAAACTCATCCAAGTAATAATCTATAAATCCAACTTTAATCATTGCAAACTCCCCTTAATCAAGCGTAATTTCTTTATGTATATCCGACGAATCATATATCGCCTGCATCATACGCGCGGTAATAATATTGGTATCAATATGCGAAGGCAGCTTTTTGCCCGTTTTTATGCAATCGATAAACTCATTGATCTCACTTTCGAAATGGTTGTTCGGCTCAAATTCGGGCCTGTATTCATAAACCTTGCCGTCTTTTACGGTGTAAACCGCAAATTCTTTTGTGTAATAGTCGATGCGCGCACCGCCCTTATCACCCATAAAGTCGATATACATTTCTTCATGATTTATGTTTTGCGCCCACGCGCCGTTTACCGTAATTGTCGGACCCTGCGTGCGGATAAGTGCCGTAACGGAATCGTCAACATCATATATGCCGTCGAGTTTTGGCGGACCTGCCCACA
Source organism: uncultured Eubacteriales bacterium (assembly GCA_934445015.1). GTDB lineage: Bacteria > Bacillota > Clostridia > Oscillospirales > Acutalibacteraceae > UBA737. The sequence goes on from CAKSDJ010000001.1 coordinate 28,830, forward strand.
TTGTACCGGGATAAACATATTCGGATATATTTTTGCCGAGTTTGCAAAAAGCCTCACCCGTAACGGTGGTGGGTTTTGGGTCGCCGCAGCAGAACATAACTATGTCAAGAAAATGTACGCCCCAATCAATAAGCGCACCGCCGCCGGCAACCGCCTTTGTTGTAAAATCACCGCCGAGACCCGGTATTGAACGGTAAGCGCGAAAACTTACATAAACGTGAAAAATGTCGCCGAGAGCACCCTCATCAATAAGTTTTTTAAGTGCCTTGACGCCGTTGTTAAAGCGGTTGCAAACGCCTATATTAAGCACCTTGCCGGTTTCATGCTGCACTTTTTGCATTTCAAGCGCTTCACTAAGCACACGTGCAGCGGGTTTTTCGCAAAGTACGTTTTTGCCTGCGCGCATAGCGTCGATTGAAATTACAGAGTGCATACGGTTAGGCGTGCAAACCGATATTGCCTCTACCTCAGGGTCGGCAAGAACTTCTTTGTAATCGGTTACCGCAATTCCGCAACCGTATTTTTCTACCGCTGCCTCTGCCCTTTCGGGAATAATATCGCAAAAATATTTAATTTCTGCCTCTGGGTTTTTAAGGTATGCGGGGATATGCGACCTGTTTGCGATTGTACCGCAACCTATAATTGCAACTTTCATAATACTACCTCACTTTGTTATATGATCAGAGCTGTTTGGCTCGGATTTGCGAAATTTTTCGGCATAGGCGCTCGGGCTCATACTCTCTCGCGCTGAAAACGCCTTGCTGAACACGTGTATGCTGCTGTAGCCCATTTTTTCGGCAACGGCGGTCACGCTGTAACCCTCACACAGCAGCTCACACGCGCGTTTGTGGCGGCTCATCAAAAAGAACTCCTGCAAACTTATACCCATGGATTTTGAAAAAAACGATGATATATATGAGTAACTGTATCCGAACTTTTCGGGCAATTTTTTTAAAACGGCAATATCCTCGGCATAAGAATCTATAAACGAACATATTTGCGAAACGGTGTGTTTTTTGCCGAACCTCAAATCCGGAAAATAAACGCTGTTTGCCGAACCGTCGAGCGAACGCATAGTGTAAATAAGCAATTTACGCACACTGTCGGCAACGATTATTTCAGAAAACTCATCCTTGCCGTATAAATTAAAAAATATATCGTGAAAAGTCTGCGGTATTCCGCGGTCGGCTTCGCCCATACCTGCACCGTTTTTTTGAAAAAACTCATTCAGCGACTGTTCGCAATGATTTGATATGTCTGCAATTTCAAAGGCGATATAATAATATCTGAGCGACTTACCGTCGGCACTGTCAATAGCGTGCAGTGTATCTTTAGGATTAAAAATAACATCGCCGCTTTTGCAAAAATATTCTTTATCGCCGCAAAGTATGTTAGCATTGCCGCTTACAATGTATGTTATTTCATTTGCGACCTGAGTATGTTTTCGGCACTTAAAACCCGAATAGGTGTCGATATCGCCGACCTGTATTATATTAAACGGTGCAAAAAACATAGGTTCTTCATAAAAAACATTGTCAAAATGGAACTTAACAAAATCAGGCATTTTAATTAGCCTCCCGTTTAAGATTTTAGCACTAATAAATTCTTTTTTATTTGTTATTATCACAGTTTTTATTTAGCATTTTTTATTATGCCAAAAAACAAATAAAAGTGCAAGAAAAAAGCACCGATTGTTATCGGTGCTTTTAATAACATTTATGTTTTAACAATTTTATTTGTTTTTCCGTTTTTCGGCATAAACGCTCGGCGATACGCCCTCGCGCGCCGAGAATGCGTTACTGAACGCGTGTATACTGCTGTAACCCATTCTTTCGGCAACCTCGGTAACCGAAAGACCGTTTTTCAGCAGATCACATTCATATTTGTGACGCGCTATCAAAAAATAATTTTTAAGGCTTATACCCATAGATTTCGAGAAAAACGATGAAAGATACGAATAACTGTACCCGAATTTTTCGGGCAGTTTTTTAAGCGTTCCTATATCCTCGACCGAAGAGTCCATAAATGAACATATCTGCGAAATGATACGCTTTTTGCCGAAACGCGCATCGGGTATATATACACGGTTTGCCTTGCCTTCAAAAGAGCGCACCGTATAAATCAGTATTTTTCGGATACTGTCAACAATAAGTAATTTTGAAAGGTCGTCCTCTTCATAAAGGTTGATAAATATATCCTGAAAAGCGCTGGGAATTGATTTATCGGCTGTTGCAGACCCTGAACTTATGTTTTTGAAAAAACTGTCAAGTATTTTTTCAGCCTCGCCCTCTACGTCGTCAATACCAAACGACAGCGAATAATAGCGGAGTGACTGACTGCCGACATTTTTTATAGCGTGCACCGTACCCTTAGCGTTGTATATTACATCGCCGGATTTACAAGTGCAAACTCTGTCGCCGCAGGTTATCTCTGCGCTGCCTTTAACAATATACGTAATTTCATTTTGATTGTTTTGATGATCTGCCATCTCAAAACCGGGGTAAGTGTCTATTTCGCCCAACTGATACACGGTAAAAGGCAGCAAATGCACGGGATCATCGATAAACCAGTTATCGAAATGAAATTTTATATGCTCTGAAGATGCCTGAGTCATAAAAATCCCCCTTCGCAAATTACATATTTTTCATTATATATTATAATACACATATTTGAATTTGTATTTAATATTACAAAATTTGTTTTTTACTATTTTTTATCACAAATAAAACTAAGTTTCGTCAGAAAAGTTTTTTGCGTTTAATTCGGCGTATATTCCGTTTTGTTTTAAGAGTTCACTGTGCGTTCCGCGCTCTTTAATTTCACCGTCGGATACAACCGCAATTTCATCGGCATTTTTTATTGTTGAAAGGCGATGTGCCACAACAATTGTCGTTCTGCCTTTACACAGTTCATCGAGCGCGTTTTGTATCATAATTTCGGTAGCGTTGTCAAGCGCGCTTGTCGCCTCGTCAAGTATAAGTATTGGCGGATTTTTCAAAAATACTCTTGCTATGCTGATACGCTGTTTTTGTCCGCCCGAAAGTTTAACGCCGCGCTCGCCTATAACGGTGTCGTACCCGTCGGGCAATGTCATAATATAGTTATGTATATTTGCGCGTTTTGCCGCCGCGACAACCTCGTCAAAACCGGCGTTCGGTTTTCCGTAAAGGATATTATCCTTTATACTTGAATTAAAAAGATAAACATCCTGCTGGACTATGCCTATATTTTTGCGCAAAGAGGCGCGTGTAACATGGCTTGTGTCAATACCGTCAATCAAAATTTTGCCCTGTTGTATGTCATAAAACCGCGGTATAAGGTGGCATATTGTAGTTTTGCCGCCGCCCGACGGACCTACCAGGGCGTAAGTCATACCTTTATTGACTTTAAGGTTTACGCCTTTAAGCACATTTTCGCCCTTGCCGTAACCGTAAGTAACATTTTGAAACTCAATGCTGCCCTGCACGTTATCCATATCACGGGCATCGGGGCTGTCGGATTCGGGCTCGGTGCTCATTATTTCAATATAACGCTCAAAGCCCGAAACGCCGTCCTGAAAAGACTCCATAAAACGGATCAGTGTATTTATAGGGTTGATAAACAGGTTGACCGACACTATAAATGCCGAATAATCGCCGAAATCGATTTTTCCGCTGTATAGAAAAAGTCCGCCGGCTATAAGTATAACAACATTAAAAACATCTGTTACAAACGTGGTTTCCGAATGAAACTTACCCATCGCCTTATACGCCATACGGCTGTTTTCGACAAATTGCGCGTTGCCGCACTCAAATTTTTCAATTTCTTTTTCGGCATTGTTAAACGCCTTTGTTACCCTTATACCCGAAATACTGCTCTCAAGCGCGGCATTGATCACCGCGTTTGATTCGCGGCGGCGTTTAAAAGCCGTACGCATACGGCGGCGCAGTGACATAGACACTATTACCAAAGCCGGCACACAGGCAAAAATGATAAGCGACAACCAAATATTTATAGATGCAAGATATACAAAAGATATTACAACCGAAACACTTGTAATTATAAAATTTTCAGGTCCGTGGTGGGCAAGTTCTGCAATATCGAACAAGTCGGTTGTCATACGCGACATTATTTTGCCTGTTTCGCGGTCATCGTAAAAACTGAACGGAAGCGTTTCAAGATGACTGAACAGGTCGCTGCGCATTTTCGCCTGCATTTTTACACCCATCATATGACCTACGTATTGCACATAATATGAAAGGCCCATTCGCAAAACATATACAACAAGCAGACCTACACCGTAGATAATTATATCTTTATACTTTTTGTTTGGTATCAGGTCGTTTAACATCATACGGGTTATCATAGGATAAAATATCGCTATGACCGACATTCCGAGTGATGCCAGCATATCAAGCACAAAGGTAAGTTTATGCGGTTTGTAGTAACTCAAAAATTTTTTAAACATATATTCGCCTTCTGTTTCAGTTCTCGTTTAACTTTTTATACATTTTAATTATAGCCTGTCTTAAATTCAGGTTTTCGGTGTTTTTAAGCGTGGGGTCGCTTTCAAGCAGGCCTGCCGCCGCCATACCGGCCAAACGCAAAATATCGTTGTCGGCATAAATATCGGCAATTTTAAGTGCCGGCAATCCGTGCTGACGCGAGCCCAAAAAATCACCCGGGCCCCTGAGTCGCAGGTCCTCATCGGCAATTTTAAAACCGTCATTACTGTTTTTTATTGCAGTAAGCCTTTCTGCGGCGTTGCCGCTTTTAAAATCCGACATAAAAATGCATGTGGATTTATAACTGCCGCGGCCTATTCTGCCGCGCAGCTGGTGCAGCTGCGACAGCCCGAAACGCTCGGCGTTTTCAATCAGCATTATTGTGGCGTTCGGCACGTCTATGCCCACTTCGATCACCGTGGTGCATACAAGCAGTTTTATTTTGCCGTCTTTAAACGCACGCATAATATTTTCTTTTTCGGCGGGTTTCATTTTACCGTGAAGCAAACCCACGTCATAATTTTTAAATGCACCGTCTTTTATTTTTGCATAATACTCCTCAGCGGATACAAGGTCAAGCGCATCGTTTTCTTCTACCATAGGGCAAACTATATATCCCTGCCTGCCCTCATCGAGATGCTTTTTTATGTAGGCAAAAACGCGGTTTCTGAGCGCGCTTTGCACACAGTAATTTTCTATTGATTTTCTGCCGCTTGGGTACTCGTCTATTATGCTTATATCAAGATCGCCGTATATAATAAGCCCGAGTGTTCGCGGTATAGGCGTTGCAGACATTACAAGCGTATGGGGGTGTATGCCCTTTTGCGAAAATGCTGCGCGCTGCGATACACCGAAGCGATGCTGCTCATCTGTGATGACCAGCGCCAAATTTTTAAAAGTAACTCCGCCGCTTATAAGGGCGTGAGTGCCTACGGCTATACTGGCTGCGCCGCTTGCAAGTTGTTCGTTTGCAAACTGCCTTTCGCTTTTTTTAAGTGAACCGGTTACAAGCACACAGTCAATGCCTGTATTTTTTAAGGCATTGCACAAATTTTTGTAATGCTGTTCGGCAAGGATCTCAGTAGGTGCCATAATTGCCGCCTGATAACCTGATTTTGCCGTATGATACATAAGCGCTGCCGCTACGGCGGTTTTGCCGCAGCCTACGTCGCCCTGAACCAAGCGGTTCATAACTCTGCCGGATGACATATCGGCTACGCAGTCTTTGATTGCATTTTTTTGTGCGTTTGTAAGTTCAAAAGGTAATGACGCAGCGTAATCATTGGTGTAGTCGACGTCCAAAACAAAGGGCGATTTTATACGCCTTTTGTTTTTTAGCAGCATAAGGCTTGTACGCAATATAAAAAGTTCTTCAAAAACAAGATATTTTTTTGCGCGCGACAACGCCTCATCACTTTTAGGAAAATGTATGTTAAAAAGTGCGGTGCGCAGGTCGCAAAGGTTATAGTTCTGCATTATGCTTTCGGGCAAAACATCGGTTATTTCGCACTCGGCAAGCGCGGTTTTAACCATTTTTTCAATTGAGTACGAAGTCATATTTTTTGTGGCCGCATACACAGGAGTAATGCCGGTATCGCCCACCTGTTTGATTTTAGGCGAAGACATAGACGGCAAAAACGAGTCGGACTGAATTTTACCCAAAAACATATATTCGCTGCCGCAATTCAACCTGTTTGCAAGATAGTTATTATTAAAAATTGTTATTTGCAGATTTGCAGTGCCGTCGCTTACCGTAAATCTATAAAGCGTCATATTTTTGCGAACGGCATTTTTGATTATAGGTGTTATTATTTTTGCCCTGACACATACGGTTTGATTTGTGGCGCACTCGGATATCGCGGTAACGTTTTTAAAGTCCTCATATCCGCGCGGATAATAACGCAAAAGGGCACCGACTGTATCGATGCCCATTGAATACAAAATCTCTGAGCGTTTTTCGCCGACGCCCTTTAAAAATCTTATATCTGTGTCAAAGTTTAACATAATTATCACTCTACGGAAATGATATAGTAATAAACCGGTTGACCGCCGTTTACAAAAGTGATTTCAACCTTTGAACCGAACTTTTCATTAAGCTGCAGTTCTAAATCGGCAGCCTGTGACTCTGTGACATCTTCGCCGTAAATAACGGTTACAAACTGGCTGTCACGCTTTATCATCTGCTTTACAAGTTTTACGGTTGCCCTTTCAAGGTCGGTATCTGTAAACGAGATTTTACCGCCTATCATAGCCATAATTTCACCTTTTGTGATCTTATGACCGTCAAAGTCCGAATCACGCGCAGCAAATGTTACCTGACCTGTTGCAATGCGCTCTGCCGCTTTTTGCATTTCAATGGCATTTGCTTCGCTGTCGGCGCTTTCATCAAAAGTAAGCATTGCCGAAATGCCTTGCGGAATTGTTCTTGTGTGAAGAACTATTACCTTGCGTGTGCTTATCGGGATAGCCTGTTCTGCCGCCATTATAATATTTTTGTTGTTTGGCAGCACATAAACTACTTCTGCCGGAGTGCTTTCAATGGCACGCAAAATGTTGTCTGTGCTGGGGTTCATTGTCTGTCCGCCCGAAACTATTGTATCAACGCCGAGATCGCGGAACAGTTCAGCCACGCCCTCACCGGCGCAGACCGATACAAAACCGAAGGGTTTTGTAATCTCAACCGGTTCAATCTTTTCGCTTAAATCGGCGGTTTTTGCAGGAGTTTTTTTAGCATTTGCGGCGTCGTGTTTGGCGCGCTCATGCTGGTCGCGCATATTTTCAACCTTCATACTTGTAAGCGAACCGAAGGTAAGGCCGTTTTCAAACGCATTGCCCGGGTGGTCGGTATGAACGTGAACTTTAATGATTTCATCGTCGTCAACAACTACCACGCAGTCGCCTATGCTTTCAAGGTATGCGCGCAGCTCAGACGGCTGTTTTTTACAATCGGGGTCGCGGTTTACTATAAACTCGGTGCAGTAAGTAAACGTTATTTCGGTTTCAAATTCGCCTGCCGCATTGCGGTTTTCATTTTGCGGAGCGGGTTCTTCGGCGCCGGCTATGTTTGAAGCGATTATTACACCGTCTTTAAATACCGACATCATACCCTCAAGTATAAGTACAAATCCCTGACCGCCTGCATCTACAACGCCTGCTTTTTTAAGAGTAGGCAAAAGATTAGGTGTATCAGCGAGCGCTTCCTTTGCGCCTTCGATAGCGGCGGCAAAAACGCCCAATGCGTCTGCATTATTGCCGAGCGCGGCATTCGCTTTTTCAGACGCTATGCGCGCTACCGTAAGTATTGTGCCTTCGGTTGGTTTCATAACCGCTTTATATGCCGCCTCAACGCCCTGACTGAATGCAGCCGCCAGATTTTCTGCGGTGACAAATTCATCGTTACCGATGCCTTTGGCAAATCCGCGGAACAAAAGCGAAGTTATAACGCCTGAGTTGCCGCGTGCGCCGCGAAGCAACGCCGAGGCATTTACCGATGCTATTTTACCTGCTGTTTCGCCGTCGATCTTTTCAAGTTCGCGTACCGAATTTGAAATTGTCATAGACATATTTGTGCCTGTGTCGCCGTCCGGAACCGGAAATACGTTTAAATCGTCAACCTTTTTTCTGTTATTTGAAAGATTATTCGCGGCAGAGATAATCGCATCGCGCAAAATGTTACCGTTAAACAAGAATGAACACTCCTTTTAAAGAAATTAAAGATTATTCTTTAATTCCGTCTACCTTTACCGTTACTTTGTTAACGGTAATTCCGGTAGTTTCTTCTACAACATATTTTACCTTTTCGGTAATGCTTGCCGCAATTGCATTGATATTCATACCGTAACTTACCATAATATGAATTGCAACATCTATTGCATCTGCGTTACCTTTTACGCTTATGCCTGTATCAAGCGATTGGTTTTTTGTAATAAGTCCAAACAAGCGTTGGCGGTTTGACGTCGGCATCATACCCACCACGCCGAAGCAGGAGGTAACCGCGTTGCCGATAAGTTTGCTTAAAAAGTTTTCGGTTATACTGATTGTGCCTGTTCTGGTTTCATACGCTATCATAAATAAATCCTCCTAAAATTTATAATCTTCTATTGAAAAATAAATATCGCTGTTGCTGGCCGTAACGCCGCCTGTTATTGCTGAGTCGTAAAAAAGCACGCCGTTTCTGTAACACACGGGTATTTGAGGCATTTCGGTAATAAGTGTGCCGGCAACGTCGCTTATGCCGCACTCGCCGAGTCTGTAACTGTTAATTATACTTTCGCAAGTGCTTTTTTCAGCAGGCGCCTGCGAAGCGTTTTCCCCGTCGGCACCACTGTCTGCCGGTTCAGTCGGTTCGGCGGGTTCAATGCCCACACCGTAAGCCGCACTGCCGCCGAATATCACCAACTGCGACATATCCATATTGTCAAGAATTTGCACTTCGCCCAGATACAACTGAAAATCATTTGCGGCAAGACGGGAAACATACTGCTCATAACTGCACTCAACAACATTTATTTGTATGCCCGCGGTCCTGCACTGGTCGGCTATAAGTTTTGCCGCCGCAACGCGCGAACTGTTTTCGGAATTCACAAGCAATGTAAACACGGGGTTATTACCGCTCGCGTTTGCATAAAAGCCGTTTGAATTCATATTATTATATCCTATTTTTGAAAGATTTTCAACCGTTATTTTAGAATTGGCTCTGCTTTCAATTGTCTGCACCGCCTCGGTTGCCTTAAAAAACGGATTAAAAAAGCCTTTTGCCGGTGTCGAATTATTATAGTATGCCGTGCGGCATATCGCCTCACGGTCAATTGCCGCAGATATGGCGTAACGCATTTCGCGGCTTGCAAGCGAACCGTAAGAGCTGTTTATACCTATATATATAAATCGATTTAAGTTCACATCAAACTTTTTTGCGCTCATACGGACTATGTTGTTATCGTCGTTGTAATATATGTTGGCGGCTCCGACCTCTACATAGTGCGAGGTTGAGTCGGCATCGGGCGAATTTATAAGGTTTATCGTTTTAATTATGCCCTTTTTGCCGTAGTAATTTTCATTGAGCTTAAATTGTGTGGCGTCGTCCGATATATAATATCTGCCGCAACCCGTGGGCGGAATTTCTTTTCCGTCGGCGTCCTTTACGCCCGACGTGCCGGTTTTTATAATCGGAAAAGTAAGAAGATTTGCAAAATATCCGTCCAAATACAAAAGTGTGAACCTGACGGTTTTTGAATCGACCGCTTCGGCCGATTTGACCTCATAAAAATTATATGAATAAGCAGGGTTGTTTTTTGCAAGATTATATGAATAAATAACATCAGCCGAAGTAACCGCACTGCCGTCTGTAAACACTGCGTCACGCAATTTTACGGTGCATACGTTATTTTCCGTATCAACAGACTGCGCCAGCACGTTTACCGCGTTAAAATTATTATCGGTTTTAATAAGCGGATCGTACAAAAGCGACGCAAGCCGTATGTTTTTATCGTTTTTGGCGGTGTAAGGGTCAAATGTATCGGTATATGAATAAAGCAGGTTTATGGTTTTGCTGTCGGCATCGGACACCGAAACCGTTTGACCGTCGCTGTTACTGCTGCTGTTATCAGCGCTTTTTTTGCAACCCGAAAATGCAGCCGCAACGCAAAGCGCCAACAAAAAACAAATCGCTTTTTTCAATTTTTTCACCTACCGAATAAATATTATCTGCTAAATATAAACCCTTTTTACCGAAACCGTAAGTCCGGTTTTTTCATCCGCCTTAAAAATACAGCCGTTTAACATACATTTGCCGGTCTCCTGCTCAAATCGCGCCGTGTTACCGTCTTTTAAACGGTTGATTATTATATCGGTTTTTACTCCCAGCACCGAATTTATAACTCCCGTCATACCGAGGTCTGTGATATAACCCGTGCCGCGCGGCAAAATCTGAGCGTCAGACGTCTGAACGTGTGTATGTGTGCCGAACACCGCCGTCACCCTGCCGTCAAGGTAAAATCCCATAGCGCGTTTTTCACTTGTGGCTTCGGCGTGAAAATCAACAAAAATATACTTTGCGCCGTCTGCCGTTGCCCTATCAACAAGAATATCTGCGGCTTTGAACGGGTTGTCGGCGTTTACCCTTTCAAGATATATCTGACCCGAAAGGTTTATAACCGCGGCTGAAGATCTGCCCATATCATAAAGGCAGTAACCTGTGCCTACGTCCTGCTCTTTAAGATTGTCAGGACGCAATAAAAAGTGATTGCTCTCAAGCATATCGAAAATCTCTTTACGGCGAAGGGTGTGGTTTCCGCCGGTGATAACATCGGCGCCTGCGGCAAAAAGCATTTCGGCGCTTTGCGGCGTAATACCGTTGCCCACGGCAGAATTTTCGCCGTTTACAATTACCATATCTATATTCTCATCACGCCGTATGCGCGGAATTTGTTTTAAGGCGTATTCGCACCCGCAAACCGAGCAAACATCGCCGACTGCCAAAATATTCATTCATCATCACTTTCAAACCGTTGTCTATATATAATAACATATAATATAACGCAATTCAATTCATTTTTATTCGCATTTTGTTAATTTATATCCTGACCGCCGCAAGACAGTGCATTTGCAGTTGTTTTATTTTTCGAAGCAATTTTTTAAAAATGACAAGTGAGCATTTGAGAGAAAAAACGAGAAAACAAGAGAAAATCAAAGTTTTTGTTTTTTAAATTGATTTTTTAAAAAATAAGTGTTGACAAAGCATTTTGCGTGTGGTATTATAGTCGGGCATTAAAATGATAAAAATAAATTTGGAGGTTTTGGTTATGTCTACATTTATGGCAAAACCTGCCGAAGTTCAGCGCAAATGGTACATCATAGATGCTGCCGGTCGTCCCCTCGGCCGCACAGCCGCAAAGGTTGCCGATTTGCTCCGCGGTAAAGTTAAGCCCACGTTCACTCCTCATGTTGACTGTGGCGACCACGTTATCGTAATCAATGCTGACAAGGCAGTTTTAACAGGTAAAAAACTTGAAAACAAATACTATCGCCGTCATACAGGTTATATCGGCGGTCTTAAAGAGGTTAAGTATTCTACCCTTATGAATACTCGCCCCGAACTGGCTATGGAACTTGCAGTTAAAGGTATGGTTCCCGATACCACAATAGGCCGCAAGGCGCTTACACGCCTTCATATCTATAAAGGCGAAAACTATGTTCAGGTAGCACAAAAACCTGAAAAGTATGAATTTTAAGAAGGGAGACAGAAATTATGTTTGAAGGAAAGCCATATTTTTACGGCACAGGCAGAAGAAAAAGTTCTGTCGCCCGTGTAAGAATATATCAGGGTACAGGTAAAATCACAATAAACGAAAGAGATATTGACGATTACTTCGGCCTTGAAACATTAAAAGTTATTGTTCGTCAGCCGCTCGCTCTTACCGATAACGCTGACAAGTTTGACGTTGTTTGCCGCGTTGCAGGCGGCGGTGTTACCGGTCAGGCAGGCGCTATCCGCCACGGTATCGCACGCGCACTTTTGCAGGCAGATGCTGAGTCCCGTCCCGAACTTAAAAAAGCCGGTTTCCTTACTCGTGATCCGAGAATGAAGGAAAGAAAGAAGTACGGTCTCAAAGGCGCTCGCCGTGCACCCCAGTTCTCAAAGAGATAATTTTTCTCTGTTTATGCAAGCCCTGTCAGAACGCAGGGCTTGTTTTTCTCTTTTTCGATTTAAGCAGTTGAAGTTTAAATCTGTTTGCAAAATGCTTTATTTATATTTGACTTTTATTATGGGTACAATTATAATAATGTTATATATTTTAAGCATTTATTTATTATTTTGTTTTTTGGAGGAACAGTTATGAATTTTATCAAAGTGGACAGTTATGAAAAATTAAGCGTTACTGCAGCAAACATTATTGCTGCACAGATTATTATGAAGCCGCACTGCGTGCTCGGTCTTGCAACAGGCTCATCACCCGTAGGCACTTATAAAGAGCTTATTAAAAAATGTGACGCAGGCGAACTCGATTTTTCAACCGTTACATCGGTAAACCTTGACGAATACGTAGGCCTTGACGGCACACATGACCAGAGTTACCGCTATTTTATGAACACCAACCTTTTTGACCATGTAAACATTGACAAGTCAAAAACAGCCGTACCGAGCGGTATTTCCGATAATCTTGAAGCAGAAGGCGCCGCTTACGACAAGCATATTGAAGATTTGGGCGGCATTGATCTGCAGCTTTTGGGCATAGGTCTTGACGGTCATATCGGTTTTAACGAACCTGCCGATGTTTTTGTAAAAGAAACACACGTTGTTGACCTTCACGAATCCACAATAGAGGCAAACGCACGCTTTTTTGCCAAAAAAGACGACGTGCCGAAAAAAGCTATCACTATGGGCATGGGCGCAATTATGAAAGCAAAAAAAGTTTTGCTTGTTGCCAACGGCAAAAACAAAAAAGACATTATTGAAAAATCTTTCTTCGGACCTATCACTCCGCAGGTTCCGGCATCTATTTTGCAACTCCATCCCGACGTAACGGTAATATACAGCGAAAACTAATATATTTTTGAGGTGAATACAATGACTGACAGAGAAGTTGCGATTCTTGCGGCAAAACATTTCAATACTGATGAAATAATTTATATAGAACCTTACGGTGAAGGCCATATCAACTCAACATGGCTTTCAATACATAAATCGGCAGAAGGTAAAGAAACAAAAAATCTGCTTCAGAAGATCAACCATTATGTTTTTCCGAAGCCTGATGAACTTATGGATAACATTGTAGGCGTTACGTCTTTCCTGAAAGACAAGGTTGCCGAAGACGGCACACTTACCGTTATACACACCCTTGACGGAAAAAGTTATCTGCACGATGAGTTTGATAACTATTGGCGCGTTTATAAATTTATTGAAGACGCTGTTGCCTATCAAAAAATCGAGCATGAAAAGGATTTTTACACTTGCGGCGTGGCTTTTGGCGAGTTCCAGCAATTGTTATCTGACTATCCGGCAGAAAAGCTTCATGAAACAATAGTTAATTTTCACAATACGCCGAGCCGTTTTGCAGACTTCAAAAAAGCTGTAAAAGAAAATCTTGCGGGCAGAGCGAATTCCGTTAAGGATGAAATTGACTTTGTATTGGCGCGCGAGTGCAAAGCAGACGCTATAACATCTAAACTTGCAAGCGGTGAAATACCGTATCGTGTAACCCATAATGACACAAAGTTAAACAATATTCTCATTGAGGAAAAAACCGGCAAGGCAAAATGCGTAATAGACCTTGACACCGTTATGCCCGGTGCCGCCGCTTACGATTTCGGCGATTGCATACGTTTCGGTGCATCAACAGGTGCCGAAGATGAAACCGACCTTTCAAAGGTAGAGATTGACCTTCACCTTTTTGAAGTATTTGCTAACGGATACCTTTCGACCGCTGCCAAGTTTTTGACTCCTGCCGAGAAAGACAGTCTTGTAACCGGCGCATACCTTATGACGCTTGAATGCGGCGTTCGTTTCCTTACCGATTATTTAAACGGCGACGTTTACTTTAAAATTCACAGAGAAAACCACAACCTTGACCGCTGCCGCACACAGTTTAAATTGGTGTCGGATATGGAAGCCAAAGAAACCGAGATGCGCAGAATAATCGATTCTATTGTGGGCTGATCTCAGAGGTTGATTATGGTAACTATTTCAAACGAACTTTTAACCGCAACATTCAGCAAAACGGGTGCAGAACTCAAAAGTCTTAAATGCGGCGACCGTGAATATATCTGGAACGGCGACCCAAAATTCTGGACAGGGTCTTCACCTGTGCTGTTTCCTATTTGCAGCGGACTTAAAGACGATGAATTTATTTATAACGGCAAGACCTACAATATGTCTAAGCACGGCTTTGCAAGGCGCAGCGATTTTGAACTTGAAAGTGCAAGCGGCAATACCGCCACGTTTTTGCTGAGTTCAAAAAACACGCCTAAGGATAACTACCCGTTTGAATATGAATTCAGAATTACATACACTTTGGCAGGTAAAACGGTTAAGGTCGAATACAATATCAAAAATCTTACCGACGGCAATATGTATTTTTCGGTAGGCGCACACGAAGCATATTACTGCCCCGGCGGTTCAAATAACTGCGAAGTTATTTTTGAAAAGGCAGAAGGCCTGGACGATTACATACTTGATGATGATTTTTTGCTTACCGATGTTACAAGAAATTTCGGCAAAAATACGACCGTGCTTGCCATAAAAGATTCTTTGTTTGATAACGACTGTCTTATATTTAAAAATCTGAATTCGCACACAGTGTATTTGCACAACAAAACAAACGGCGATAAAATCAAAGTCAATTTTGAGGGTTTTCCGTATACGATTATATGGACCGTTCCGGGCGCAGAATTTTTGTGCATAGAACCCTGGTGCGGAATTACCGATACTGCAAATACAAACAAGCATTTGCCTGATAAAGAGGGCATTGTAAAACTGAACCGCGGCGAATCGTTTTACCGCATACACAGTTTTGAAATAATCTAATAACAAGGTGTTACTATGAAATTCACGGCAAACTTTATTAAAGCAACGGAATCGTTTAATACTTTTGAAAAAAATGTTCCGGCACCGTATTTCAGAAAAAGTTTTAATACCAAAGCCGCATCACAAGCAGAAATAAAAGTTGCTGTATGCGGATTTTATAAACTTTTCATAAACGGCAAAGATGTTACCAAAGGTGCTTTGGCGCCTTATATAAGCAATCCCGATGATATTGTTTACTGCGATTGTTACACCGTAGATCTAAAACGCGGTAAAAATGTTATAGGCATTGTGTTGGGCAACGGGTTTATAAATAATCCTGGCGGTTGGATCTGGTTGTTTGACAAGGCAAAATTCCGCTCGGCACCGTATTTTGCACTGCAGCTTACCAGCGGCGACTTTACGCTTGAAAGTGATGAAAGTTTCAAATGCGCGCCCTCGCCAATTATTTTTGACGATTACCGCTACGGCGAGCATTATGACGCCAACCTTGAACTTGCCGGTTGGAATTTGCCGGATTTTGACGACAGCAGCTGGGCAAACGCATTGCCTGCGAAAAGACCTTCAGGTGAAATTCGCCTTTGCGAAGCCGAACCCATAACCGTAGCAAAGACGCTTAAACCCGTAAGCTTTAAAAAGGTTGACAATGGTTATTTATATGACTTCGGTCAAAACTGTTCGGGCGTTTGCCGCCTTAACATAAACGGTAAAAAGGGTCAGGTTGTTGAACTTCAGCACGGCGAACTGCTCATTGACGGTAAAATGGATATCGAATATATCTGGTTCCCGTATAATGAAAAAGGTGTTCATTGGGATTACGATAAAAAATTTGTTCACAAAGACATTTATGTTTGCAAGGGTGAAAAAAATGAAACGTATATACCGTCATTTACATACCACGGCTTTCAGTATGTAACGGTATACGGCATCACCGAAGAACAGGCAACCGAGGACTTACTTACATACCTTGTTATGAATTCGGATTTGAAACAATGCGGCAGTTTTTCTACAAGCAACAAAACGGTTGCCGCATTGTATGACGCTGCAATCCGCTCGGATCTTGCCAATTTTTATTATTTTCCTACAGACTGCCCCCAACGCGAAAAAAACGGCTGGACTGCCGACGCGTCGCTTTCAAGCGAGCAGATTATGCTTAATTTTGACGCGTCTGTAAGTTTTCGTGAATGGTTGCGCAACATTTGCAAAGCGCAAAACAACCTCGGCGCCTTGCCGGGCATTATACCCACAACCGGAGGTTTCGGTTATGACTGGGGCAACGGGCCCGCGTGGGACAGCGTGCTTGCATACTTACCTTATTACTGCTACAAATACCGCGGTGATAAGCAAGTAATACGCGAGTGCTCGCAAGCGTTTATCAAATATTTAAAATATCTCAAAACACGCAGCAATAAAGACGGACTGCTTGAAATAGGGCTCGGCGATTGGTGCCAGATAGGCGAAAGATATGAAGAAATAAAAGCGCCGCTGATTGTTACCGACACCATTATGGCTATTGATATTGCAAACAAAACAGCATTTATGTTAAGCGAGATAGGTTTAAAAGACGAGTCTGATTTTGCACGTTCAATGTCCGCCGAATACAGGCGCTGTTTCAGAGAAAATCTGATTGATTTTAAAACAATGACGGTAAGCGGCGCTTGCCAAACAAGTCAGGCTATGGCGATTTACTACGGTATTTTGGACAAAAGCGAGAAAAAGGCGGCGTTTGAACGCTTACTTGATTTTATAAAAGCGGCAGACGACCATATAGACTCAGGAGTTTTGGGAGCGCGAATAATCTTTAGGCTCTTATCGGATTTCGGGTACAGTGATTTGGCATTTAAAATGATTACACGACCTGATTTTCCGTCATACGCCTATAACTGCCTGACTTTGAACCTTAACACGCTGCCCGAAAAGTTCAGCAAAGAACCTGTTGACTCGCTTAACCATCATTTTTGGGGTGATGTGATAGCGTGGTTTACAATATATCTCGCCGGTCTTAACTATAACCCCGATGCCGATGATTTGAACCGAATAGATATTACACCGCATATTGTTGACGGTCTTGCCGACGCCGCAGCGCATTATGACAGCGTTTCAGGCAAAATCAAGACATCATGGGTAAAAATAGAAAACGGCAACGTTGAACTGAAAGTTACCGTTCCGCAGGGTATGCACGGAGTAATCAAACCGCAAAACGGATACATATTTGCCGACGGCACTTCTGAAAAACCTGCCGCAAGCGGTGTATACACCCTTGTAAAATAAAAATATCAAAACAAAAAGTTCTGCCATACACGGCAGAACTTTTTTTATTTCAGTTTCAGACTTTTCAGGTATTCTTTTTGAGTATCGGTTATGCGGTAACTTTCAACGGCTTTTTGTATTGTTTTGTTATGCACCCATTTTGAAAGGCGGTTTTTTTCAATAAACAAAACGGCGCTTTCATACTGCTTGGCAAGTGCTGTTGCAAAAAACCACGCTATCATCATATTTATGTAGTATTCATCGCTTTTGATTTGTGAAACGCGCTCTAAAAATTTTATATCAAACCTGTCATCCAAAAAATACGTCATTATTGCGCCAATGCCGAATCTTACGGTGTAGGTATGATTGCTGCAAAGCCATTTTTCAATATAAGGCAGCAATTGCTCTGCGTTTTTTCTGAACGTTTTGGGTTTCATACAGTCGCAGGTTGCCCAATTATCTACAAATGGCAAAAATGCGTCGACCTGTGCCGCGCAAACGTCAAAATCGGCTGTCTGCTCCAAAATAAAGGCGTGAAGATTATTTTCTTCATAATATTTATGCGGCAGCGTTTTTATAAATCCGTCGGTTTTTTTATCACGCGCAAGTTGTTTTGCCAACGCCCTGACGTCGGGTGTGCGAACGCCGATAACCGTATCGGGATCTACGGTAGGCATAAGTTTGCATTGAAAATTTTTGTAGTTCGAATCGCTTAAATCAAAAAGCGTTTTTGTTATTGAGTCCATTTTGCCGCACCGTTTTACTGCAAAGCGAGTTCGGCGACTTCGCGTATTTCCTGTATGCCTATGTTTTTAAGTGCCGAAAACGGTATTATTTTTATACCTTCGGCAAGAGAGCCCAACTCGGTTTTTAAATCTGCCAACCGATTTGAAAACTTGGTTTTATTAAGTTTGTCGCACTTTGTAAGTACAACAGCGTACGGTATTTTAAAATGCGACAAAAACTCAAGCATTGAAATATCAAACTCAGTTGCCGGATGGCGCATATCAATAAGTTGCAGACAAAGTTTTATATTGCGCCCTGTCTGAAAATAACCCTCGATAAGTTCTGACCAGCGTTCACGGTCGCGGTCGGACACTTTAGCGTAACCGTAGCCCGGCAGGTCAACAAGCCTTAGGCCGTCAAGTCTGTAAAAATTCACTGTTACCGTTTTGCCGGGCGTAGAACTTACGCGCGCTATTGACTTGCGATTAAGCAACTTATTTATAAGTGAGGATTTGCCGACATTTGACCTGCCTGAAAAACATATTTCAGGCAAATCTGAACTTTTAAGCTGTTCTAAAGTGCCGAAAGCCGCCTCAAATTCAACCTTGTTCCAATTCAAAACAGTCACCTCAATTTCTTATAGCGGCTGTTTTATGCTCACTGTGATGCTGTATATAGCTTTCGCCTTTAACACCGCTGTCTATCGGCAAAAGTGCGCAGTCTATAATATCGCTTACATATTTTACCGGTACAAACTCAAGATTTTCGCGTACCTTTTCATCGACTTCATCAATATCGGGTATGTTGTCATAAGGTATAAATACACGTTTAACGCCACCGCGGTAAGCCGCCATTGCTTTTTCTTTAAGACCGCCTATCGGCAACACCCTGCCCCTTATTGATACTTCACCCGTCATAGCAATGTCACGGCGGACAGGTCTTTCGGTAAGAGCGGATACCAAAGCGGTTGTAATTGTTACGCCTGCCGACGGGCCGTCTTTAGGTACGGCGGATTCGGTAGCGTGTATGTGTATGTCGCGGTTTTTATAAAACTCGTTGTCAATGCCGTATTTTTTTGCGTTTGCGCGCACAAAAGTAATAGCCGCCTGCGCGGATTCTTTCATAACGTTACCGAGATTTCCGGTAAAAACGGTTTTGCCGGTGCCCTTCAATACGGCAACTTCCATTTGCATTATTTCGCCGCCGACCTGCGTCCAGGCAAGTCCGTTTATAACACCTACCTCATCCTGAGGCAAAATCATTTCGGGGCGGTATTTTTTGTGCCCTAACATATTCTCTAAATCCGACGCCTTAATATTAACGGCATCGGCGCTGCCGTCGGCTATTTTGCGAGCCGCCTTGCCGCAAAGCGAACCTACCGTACGCTGTAATTTGCGCACGCCTGCTTCACGGGTATAAAAATCTATGATACCGTAAAGTGCGCTGTCGGCAAAACGGCAATTTTTAGGCGACAAACCGTGCGATTTTATTTCATTCGGCACAATGTGGCGCTTTGCAATATTGAATTTTTCTTCTCGGGTATAACCGTCAAGCGATATTACTTCCATACGGTCAAGCAGAGGCGCAGGAATAGTTTCAAGCAAATTTGCCGTTGTGATAAACACCACTCGGCTTAAATCGTACGGTATTTCAAGAAAATTATCCGTAAAATTGCAGTTTTGCTCGGGGTCAAGCACCTCAAGCAATGCGCTTGCAGGGTCGCCCTTGTAATCAGAGCCGAGTTTATCGATCTCATCAAGCAATATTAACGGGTCAGACGTACCCGCATTTTTGATTGCGGTTATAATCTTGCCCGTCATAGCGCCTATGTAAGTTTTTCTGTGACCGCGTATTTCAGCCTCATCGTGCATACCGCCGAGCGATATGCGCTGATATTTTCTGCCCATACATTCGGCAACCGTTTTGCCTATTGAGGTTTTGCCGACCCCCGGAGGGCCCGCAAGACAAAGTATGTTGCTGTGGCTTTCGGGCGATAAGGCGTAAACCGAAAGCATTTCTAAAATGCGCTCTTTAACCTTTTTCATACCGTAAAAATCACGGTCGAGTATTTTTTGCGCCTTTGATATGCTCACCTTTGAATTGTCGCACTTGTTCCACGGCAGAGCCAAGCAGGTTTCAATGTATGCGCGTGAAACGGTACCCTCATGCGCGCCCTGCGGCATTTTGCCGAGTTTATTGATTTCTGTATGAATTTTTTCTTTTACATCTTCGGGCGCATCTAAAGCGTCGGCACTGCGGTGGTACGCTTCGATTTCATCTTCAAAATCGTCGCCGTACAGTTCTTCGCTTATTACGCGCATTTGTTCCTTTAAATAATAATCCCTCTGGCTCTCATCAATACGCACACGGGTCTTTTGACCTATGCGGTTATCTATTTCGCAGACTTCACGCTCTTTTGACAAAAGTTCAAGCAAAATTTTAGCCCTTGTTACAGGGTGTAACTGCTCAAGTATATATTGTTTATCATCAAAAGGCGCAGGAATATTAAAGGCGATAAAATCACATAAAAAACTTATATCTTCGCTTGTAGCAACGGTAAGCGGAATATCACCGGGTATATTCGGTGCAACCGAAACATACCGTTCAAACTCATTTTTAATGCGGCGAATTAAACTCTCTTTATAAACCTGACGGTTTTTGACGGGTTTATCATCGCATCTTGTAATGCCTGCAATATAATGTGTACCGCCGTCGGCAAAAGTTTTATGCTTTGCGCGATACAGACCCTTAACCAAAACTTTTGCGCCGCCGTCGGGCATTTTTAAGACCTGACGCACACGGCAAAGGCAACCTATTTCATAAAGTTGTGACATAGTGGGATTTTCAGCCGTTATGTCTTTTTGGGTCACCAGATAAACAGGCAGGTTTTTATCTATGGCATAATTTATGGCGTTTATGGATTTTTTTCGCCCCACGTCTAAAGTTATCTCCATACGCGGAAAAGCAACCACTCCGCGAAGCGCCACTGCCGGAAAAACGGCAAGTTCATTTTTTTCTGAAATCATTTGAAGCTCCTGTTTTAATCCTTATATATAACTGTTGCGCTTAATGCGTTTTCCTCAAAAACAAATAAAACGCAGTTGTTTTCAAATTTGTACTCTAAAACGGTAAGCGAGCCGCCCGACGGCAAAAAGAACAGTTCGCCCGATTTTGCGTCACGTTCATTTGCGTCAAAGCCCATTTTACTCATTGCGTCGCGCACCTGTGTAGATACGCTTCCCTGAGAAAATCCGTAAGCGTCACCGTATTTTACAATATGCGTAATGCCGGCAGCCTCATCATCGGTTTTGTAACAGCAGCATCCCGTACCGTCGGTCATAACGGTATAATCACCCGCCTCATAGTCAAAATAGAGCGAGTTGCCGTCCTCATCAACGGTTTTTGAAAACTCTGCTTTTACATCTTCAACATTATCGCCGAGTTTTAAATCAGCGTCTGATATCTGACCGAGTTTTGCGTAGTATTCAACATCTACGCTGTGTTTTGCGTTGCTGCTGCCTTTTTTATCGCAGGCTGTAAGCCCGGACACCAGCAATACGCACATAACCAGACTTAAAAATCTTTTCATAATTATTTTCCTTTTCTGTTTGCGTTATTAAGCAGCTCGCTACGCTGATTCCAAAGGTCCTCGCTCAAATCAACATAATAGCTGTGCGGTTTTTCAAAACGTTTTACCTCGTCCCAAAGGTTGTCTACCGATTTTTTGCGCAGATCCGAAATCTCGCTTACCGACGGAGAGGTGTATATCTGTTTGCCCTTTTCAAAAATCTTGACCTGCAGTTTTTTTGCAATAAAATCGGTTACTGTTTTGCGCTTCCAAGTGTATGTCGGGTCAAAAATTTCATAAGGTTTGCTGTCGTCTATTTTTTCATAATTAAGAGTAATAACGTCGGCTATTGCTTTGTTTGTTTTTTTGTCATACAAACGCCATGGAATTTTTACGCCGGGTATTGTGATTTTTGAGGTGTTTTCGCTGATCTTTATTTTAGGGGTTATGACACCGTCTTTTTCGGTAGCACAGAGTTTGTAAACGCCGCCGAAAACCGCTTCGCTTGACGCAGTGATAAGGCGCTCGCCCACACCGTAACTATCAATGCAGGCGCCCTGCATATCCATATCCATAATAAGATATTCGTCAAGTGAATTTGAAACGCATATTTTTGCGTCTGGGTAGCCGGCGTCATCAAGCATTTTGCGCGTCTTTTTAGACAGGTAGGCAATATCGCCGCTGTCGATACGGATACCGAGAGGTCGTATTCCGAGAGGTTTTAACACCTCGTCAAAAACGCGGATTGCGTTAGGTACGCCCGATTTTAAAACGTTATAAGTGTCAACAAGCAGCATACAACTGTCGGGATATTTTTCGGCATAGGTTTTAAATGCGGTATATTCATCGGGGAACAGCTGCACCCAACTGTGAGCCATAGTACCCGACGCCTTTGTTCCGAAATCTTTTGCGGTTTTTATGTCTGAAGTGCCTGCACAACCGCCTATTATAGCCGCGCGTGCACCGTAATATGCGGCGTCTGCGCCCTGCGCGCGCCTTGCACCGAACTCCATAACAGGTCTGCCCTTTGCCGCACGTACAATGCGGTTTGCTTTTGTTGCAATCAACGACTGATGGTTAATCGTAAGCAATACCATTGTTTCAACAAGCATTGCCTGCACTGCCGGTCCGCGCACCGTTACTATAGGCTCGTTGGGGAATATGGGGGTGCCTTCGGGAACTGCCCATACGTCGCAGCAAAAATTGAAATCGCGCAAATAGTCTATAAACTCATCGCAGAACAGGTCAAGCGATTTTAAATATTCAATGTCGCTTTCGTCAAAGTGCAGATTGTTGAAATAATCTATAAGTTGCTCAATGCCTGCCATTATGGCGTATCCGCCCATATCGGGTATTTTGCGGAAAAACATATCAAAATACGTAACTGTGTCGCGCATATCGCTTTGCATTATGCCGTTTGCCATAGTCATTTCATACAGGTCCATAAGCATAGTCAAATTTCGGTTATCCATTTTTACAATCTCCTTTTATAAAAAGATGAATTTATTATTTACATCTTTTCGGGCGCTGTGATCTTCAGCATATCAAGAACGTTTTTTATTACAATACCGGCAGCATAGCACAGGTTGAGTCGTGCCTGCGTAAGTGATTCATCATCGCCTTTTACGCGGCAGGCAGCATAAAACTTGTGAAACTTTGTTGCAAGTTCATTTACATAATGGGTAAGGCGTGCAGGGTCATAGGTCTTTGCAGCCGAAATTATCTCGTCTGTAAGTGACGATAAATGAATTATAAGTTCACGCTCCTCAGGCGCAGTAAGCAGGCAAAGTTCGGCATTTGTGCAATTGCGTTTTTGCACGCCGTCTTCGGCAAGATTGCGCAAAATGCTGCATATACGGGCATAGGCATATTGAACATAATACACCGGATTGCTGTTTGACTCGCTGACAGCCAGATCCAAGTCAAAATCAAAGTGTGAATTTGGCTCGCGCAGGTTAAAGAAAAATCTTGCGGCGTCAATAGGTACCTCGTCAAGCAGTGTTACAAGCGTAATGGCCTTGCCCGAACGTTTTGATGCCTTTACAACCTCACCGTCGCGCACAAGACGCACCATTTGCATAAGCACGGCGTCAAGGCGTGTTGCGTCAACATTAAGCGCCGTAAGCGCCGCCTTAAGACGCGGCACATATCCGTGATGGTCGGCGCCCAGAACGTCGATTGCCTTATCAAATTTGCGCACCTCTAACTTATTGTAATGATACGCTATATCAGGCACAACATAAGTAGGAACACCGTTTGCGCGCACAAGCACAAAGTCCTTATCGCAACCGAAATCGGTGGCTTTAAACCAAAGTGCGCCCTCCATAGTATAGGTGTATCCGCTTTGTTTTAAAAGTTCGATTATACGCGCGGTTTCACCGTTTTTATGGAGCGTGCTTTCGCAGAACCAGGTGTCATATTTTATACGGTATTTAAGCAGGTCGTCTTTAAGACCCTGTATGTTTTTTGGCAGGGCAAATTCTACCAAAGCATTTCTGCGGGTCGTTTCGTCGCAATTTATATATTTGTCGCCGTTTATTTTTGCAAATGCTTTTGCGTGCTCGATAATATCGTTACCGTGGTAAGAATCCTCAGGCATTTCTATGCCGTCTTTATAAAGTTGTTGATACCTAAGGCTTAGCGACAGACCGAACTTATTTATTTGATTACCGGCGTCATTTATATAAAACTCGCGCTCGGTATAATAGCCTGCCGCCTCCAGAACAGCGGCAAGACAATCACCCAAAGCGCCGCCGCGGGCATTGCCTATGTGCATAGGACCTGTAGGATTTGCCGAAACAAATTCAACGAGCACGCGTTTGCCGCCGCCGTAATTGCTTTTGCCGTAGTCTGCGCCCTTGTCAATAACATCGGATACAATGCCGGCGTAATACATATCCGACAAAAAGAAGTTAATAAAACCGGGCCCCGCAATCTCGTATTTTTCAATATATGTACCGTTTAAGTCGGCATAAGATAATATTTTTTCGGCTATGGCACGGGGAGCCGATTTAAAACCCCTTGCCCAAACCATTGCGGCATTTACGGCGTAATCGCCGTTTTTGCGGTCGGCAGGCACTTCTACCTTAAAGGGTGCCAGTTCGCAATCGGGCAAATCGCCGTTTTTTATAGCGGTATGCGCCGCATTTATAAGCAAATTTTCTATCTGTGTTTTTGCTTTATCCACAAGTTTTGACATCTATTTTCTTTCCTCCACAACGATTTCGATGGTGTTGTCGCTAAGTCTTTGCATATTTGCGTCTATTGTATAAACCATTTTTAAAGTTCCGCCGTTTTCGCTTAAACCGTTTTCTACTTTTCTGCCGTAAATGCCGAGCGCCAAAGAACCCTGCGGTATTGAGTAAAAACAGTTTCTGCGCATACCCTCAGTTATTATAAATTTAGAATTGAGGTCGCCGCTTCGCTCTAAAATGACCGTGTTGTTGTTCATTACGGTAAGGCAGGTATTGATGCGGCCGCCCTTGATAGTTTGGCTTTCCTGATAGTTAAGCGCTATTCCGTCGGGCAGTACCCTGAGCGTACCCTCTGTAATCAACTCTATGGGTAAGGTATCTGCTCCGCCGATTTGCGTACCCCTTACTTTTATCAATACATCCTTCATAATTTTTCTATGTCTGCCCCTTCTATTACAAAATTCTTTTCATATTCACCCAACAAAATGCTTGCCGTTTTTGCAAAGGCCGAGGTTTTGTCACTTACATAAAATTTATGTGACGGAACGGTTTTTCCGTCGTTAAGACTGTTTGATTTTTTAAGCGTTTCAAAAACTGCGCTCGCTGTTGAAACACCCATATTTATGAGCGTTACACCGGTGCCTAAAACTTTTGATATTGCGTCTAAAAGCACGGGAAAATGCGTGCAGCCCAAAATAATTGTATCAACCTTTGCGTCTATCATAGGTTTAAGATAACGCCGCAAAGTCTCAAGCACTACGGAGTCGTTGCTGCCGGTCCATCCCTCTTCCACAAGAGATACAAGCAATGTTCCGCTTGACTCTGTTACCTCGGCATCGGGCAATAATTTAAGTATCTGATTTTTGTGAGCGCCGCTGCTTATTGTTGTGCTTGTAGCAAGCACACCGATTTTTTTGTTTTTTGTGGCGGCAACTGCCGCTTTTACGGAGTGCGAAACCACCTCTACAAACGGCACGGGCAATTGCTCTGCAGTGTCGGCTGCTACCGACGATACCGTGCCGCAAGCCGCAACTATAAGTTTTACGTTGTGCGAAAGCAAAAAACGCTCATCCTGCAAGGCGTATTTACGTATAGTGTCACGACCCTTTGTGCCGTATGGCACACGACCAGTATCGCCGAAATAAACCACGTTTTCGCAGGGCAAAAGTTTTATTATTTCACGGGTAACCGTAAGGCCGCCGAGTCCCGAATCAAAAATACCGATAGCGCGATTATCCGCCATAAACGGCCCCCCTTTCATAAACTATAAGTATTCATATTATGATACCATATAATACTGTTTTTATCAAGTGCTAATAATCCGCAATACTGACCAAAAATTTTTGCATTAAAGTTATTAATCGGACGGGGTCGAAGTGAAGAAATTGTTCTCGGACAAAAAAGCACCCGTTGTACAACGGGTGCAAATCAAACAGATAAATTATATTATGCCGTAAGATAATAACGCACAAGCGATTGCAAAAGCGTGTCGCGGTCTATGCGGCGTATAAGATTGCGTGCGTTATTATGAGTGGTAATATACGTTGGGTCCTCAGAAAGAATATAGCCGACTATCTGATTGATAGGATTATAACCTTTCTCTTTTAAAGAGTCATAAACTACCGTAAGAATTCTGCGAATCTCCTGCTCGGTTTGGTCACCGATTGAAAATGTCATTGTTTTGTCGTTCATAATAAGCACCTCACTTAGTATTTTTTCTTTATAACTATAATATACCTGCGTTTTAAAAAATTCAAGAAAAATTTTAATAATTATTGCTTAATTTTTTATTAAGATAAGACGGCAAATGAGGTTTTGCCGTCTTTCAAAATTATTTGCGTAACTGGGCGCCCAATTTTTCAAGTTTTGATACAATTTTTGCGCTTGCTTCATCTATTTGCCTGTCTGTAAGGGTACCCTCGCCCGAACGCAGCCACACACTGTAAGCAACGCTTTTTTTGCCCTCGGGTATTTGCGAGCCCTGATATACGTCAAACAGTTCTGCCTTTTCAAGCAATCTGCCGCCGCCGCTTATTATTGCCTTTTCCAAATCGCCTACCGGCACATCTGCGTCGCATAGCATAGCAAAATCACGCTCAACAGCCGGAAATTTAGGAAGCGGTTTATAGGTGGTTTTGCGCTTGTTTATTGCATAAAGCACATCAAATTTAATTTCGGCAACGTAAACGCGGCAATCGATGCCGTAATTTTCAGCCACTTTGGGATGAACCTCGCCGAGCACGCCGGCGGGCGTGTTGTTGGCAAGCACTTCTGCCTGACGGCCCGGATGTAAATACGGCTCTGTGCTCCTTTTATACTGCGTATGTGCGCCGAACAAAATCATAAGTTCTTCAACAATGCCTTTAAGCGTAAAGAAATCCTCATCTTTGCCGTAAATGCCTATGCAAAGGGTAGGCAGCTCATCGGGTTGCTCTGTAAGCGGCAACGATTTAGGTATAAAGCGCTTGCTCTCTTCAAAAAATCTGCCGGCAGTTATTTTGCGGTTTATGTTGGTTGCCATAACATTGAGCATACTTGTTACAAGTTGAGTCCGCATAACCGAATACTCATCGCCCAAAGGATTGATAAGTTTTATTGCTTTTCTGCGCTCATCGTTTTCAGGCAGCAGCAACGTATCAAGCGCTCCCGATGATATAAACGAGTACGTGGCGGTTTCATTGCAGCCCATACCGCATAAAAGCGCTTTCATTTTGTCGGATTTAATGCGTGAAGGCAGTTTTTTGCCGCGAATCACATCGCCGCGCATAGGTGTGCCTACAATATGGTCATAACCGTATATACGCATAACCTCTTCGGCTATATCCGCCCTGCCCTCAATATCGTCGCGTATAGACGGAACCCTTACGGTAAGAACGCCGTTTTTTGCAACTGTTTCAAGACCGAGACTGTTTAAGATCTCAACCATTTTTTCTTCGGGTATGCTGACGCCTAAAAGTCCGGTGACGCTTTCGGAGCTGACATTTAAAATTTTATCTTCGGGCAAGCCGAGATTTTTGTCAAGTGTGCCTTCTATAATGTCGCCGGCGTCAAGTTCGTATATAAGCTGCAGCGCGCGGTCCATAGCGAAACCGACGTTTATAATATCTACGCCCTTTTCAAAACGTCCGCTTGCCTCGGTGCGGATACCGAGCGAACGGCCTGTTTTACGCACGCTGTCGCGGCGGAATTTTGCCGCTTCAAGAAACAGATCCTTTGTATCGTCCTCGATTTCACTTTCTTTGCCGCCCATAATACCTGCAAGGCAAGACGGCTTTTCGCCGTCGGCTATAACCAGCATATCTGCGGTAAGCACATAATCTTTGCCGTCAAGAGTGGTTATTTTTTCACCCTCACGTGCATTGCGGACAATTATTTTTTTATCTGCCAGATCATTATAATTGAATGCGTGCATAGGCTGACCGGTTTCAAGCATAACAAAATTTGTTATATCGACTATGTTGTTTATCGGTCGCATACCGGATGCGGTAATTGCCTTTTGCATCCACGCAGGTGACGGTTTTATACGCAGGTTTTTAACAACCCTGCCTACATATCGGGGGCAAAGGTCATAATTCTGAACATCGACGTCTATATAATCTTTTATATTTTCGCCAACGGTTTTATATGTCGGAACAGGCGGATGATATTTGCTTTTCAGAACTACCGAAGCCTCTTTTGCAACGCCCAAAAAGCAGTTGCAATCAGGGCGGTTTGCCGTAATCTTAAAATCTATAACATAATCGTCAAGACCTAAAACCTCACGCATATCGGTGCCCGGTGTCCACTCGTCTTTAAGTATCAGAATTCCGTAAACCGAGGCGCCTTCATAATCGTCTTCGGTAAGGCAAAGTTCTTCGCCGGAGCAAAGCATACCGTTAGATTCCGCGCCGCGCAGTTTGCCTGCCTTGATGTGCATACCGCAGGGCAAGTCGCTGTTATCAAGCGCAGCCGGCACAAGGTCGCCCTCTTTAATATTCTGAGCGCCGGTAACAATCTGCACCGTTTTACCGCCGCCTATATCCATTTGACAAATCTGCAAGTGGTCGCTGTCGGTATGGGGTTCGATTTTTAAAATACGTGCCGCAACAACGTTTTTAATATTTTCGCCCTCGGCCTCAATGCTTTCTACCTCAAATCCCGCCATAACCATACGGTCGCACAGTTCATTTACGGGAACATTTATATCTACATAATTTTTTAACGCTTTAAGTGAAATTTTCATATTGTTACCCCCTTATCAGAACTGGTCAAGAAAACGCTTGTCGTTTTCAAAAAGCAGACGAATATCGCTTATTTTATAACGGGTCGTTGTAAGTCGGTCAAGACCTATACCGAATGCAAATCCGCTGTAAACCTCAGGGTCAATACCGCACGAACGCAATACATTGGGATGTACCATACCCGCACCAAGAATTTCTATCCAGCCGGCTCCCTTGCATACGCGGCAACCCTTGCCGCCGCACTCACTGCAGGAAACGTCAACTTCAACCGAAGGCTCCGTAAACGGGAAGAACGACGGGCGGAATTTTACCTTTGTTTCAGGGCCGTAAATTTCATGTGCAAACTGTTCAAGCACACCTTTTAAATCGCACATTGTAATGCCTTTGTCAACAACAAGCCCCTCTATTTGATGGAACACGGGCGAATGGGTCGCGTCAACCTCATCCGCACGGAAAACACGGCCCGGACAAATGACGCGGATAGGCGGTTTACGCGTTTCCATAGTCCTTATCTGAGCAGCTGAGGTCTGCGTGCGGAGCAGCAGATTTTCAGCCAGATAAAACGTATCCTGCATATCGCGTGCGGGGTGGTCGGCAGGCACGTTAAGGCATTCAAAATTATAGTGGTCGGTTTCAACCTCTGGTCCGTCTACAACGTCAAATCCCATAGATTGAAAAATATCTATCATATCGTTAAGAACAATGTTAAGCGGATGCAGTTTACCGGGTTTTGACACCTTTGCCGGCATTGTTATGTCTATGGTTTCTTTTTGCAGTTTGAATTCTGTTGCTTTGGCGTTCATTTCTCGTATTTTTTCGCCGAGAGCCGCGTCAACCTCATTTTTAACACTGTTTACAAGCTGACCCATAACCGGTCTTTGCTCAGCCGCAAGCGAGCCCATCATTTTTAAAAGCGCCGTAAGACCGCCTTTTTTTCCGAGGTATTTCACCCTGATGTTTTCACAGTCTTCGCCGTTTTCGGCGGCAGATATTGCCGCAAGTGCCTCGGCCTTGATCTGTTCAAGTTTTTCCTTCATAATCTGTCTCCTTTTCGGTATGTTTTTTGCCCGTAAATGATTTAGAACATTTTAAACGTGTTTAAATACAAAAAGACTCCGCCCCGATAAACAGGGCGAAGTCTGTAAAAACGACTCCGCGGTACCACCCGCATTTTCGCTCAAAGAGCAAACACTCTTTTCGGTCTGTAACGGAACCGACTGCCCGTTAACGCTTACTTTTTTGTTCGGCGTTACTGCTCAAAAGGGAACTTCAAACTACGGCAAAATAGGTTGCTTACAGCCTGCGGCAAACCCTCTCTTAAAATTGCGGATAGTTCTACTTTTCTTTATCAGCGCATTTATCAACAAACAAATTATAACACAGTTTTTAAAAAATGCAAGTGTTTTTTGCCTAAGCAGGCACTTTGCAAAAAACAAACGCAGGCAAGGCCTTAAAAGCATATAAACAGGCACTTTGCGTTTTTACCATACACCTTACTGTGTTTGCAAAATACGCGCGCTTCACACTCAAAGCGCATTTGAAAGGTCCGCCAATTGCTCCATAGTGAGTGCTTCACCGCGAACGGTTTCGGGTATTTTGGCGGTTTCAAGCGCTTTGCGCAGAATATCCTTTTCAACGCCCAAAGTATTGCATAAAGTATTGATAAGTATTTTTCGCCGCTGTGCAAAACACGCTTTTACAATTTTAAAAAACAGTTTTTCATCTTTAACATTTACGGGGCTGTTTTTTCTGAGCGTAAGTTTTATAACCGCCGAATCAACATTAGGCGGCGGCATAAAAAATGTTCGCGGAACATTAAACAGCAATTCGGCACACGCATAATAATTTACCGCAACGGTAACCGCGCCGGCAGCGCGTGTACCCACGGCGGCACAAAGGCGGTCGGCTGCCTCTTTTTGCACCATAACCGCAATAGTGTTTATCGGCAAACGGCTTTCAAGCAACATCATAATAACGGGCGACGTAATATAATAAGGCAGGTTTGCGCATACATTTATTATATCGCAATCGCAAAACTCATCTTCAAACAGTTTTTTAAGGTCGGTTTTGAGTATATCGCCCCATATAATTTTTACGTTTTCACAATCGGATACTGTTTGACCCAGCACAGGCTTGAGCCGTTCGTCAAGTTCTACCGAAACAACCTTTTTGCAGTTTTGCGACAGTTGCGCCGTAAGCACGCCGGCTCCGGGGCCTATTTCAAGCACGCCCGTGTTTTCACCTGCAACGGCGGCAGCCATTCGCGGACAGACCGTGTCATCGGTCAAAAAATTTTGCCCCAATGATTTTTTAAATGAAAAACCCTGACCTTCAAGCAGGGTCCTTAAATCTTTTTTATCCGAAATTTTCAATCTATCACCCGTTTTGCGTTGTTTTGTATAAATCATTATATAAAATACCGGCACTTCTTTCAAGAAATTTTTTAGATGACAAACCGGAATATTTGTGTTATAATGATACAAATAAAAAATTTTTGGATGTGTTTATTTAAAATGGATAACAGATACTTAAAAAACGTAATCGGCGAAATGCAACCTTTTTTTGATGAAAACGGCTTTAAGCCCGACTCAAACGGCGTATATAAAAGCGATAAAAAAGCGGTTGCGGTTGAATACGACGACGAAAAACAGATGTATATTTTAAAAACCGGCGATATAAATGACGACGGCGGTTTTGAGTTGGAGCAATCGGACGCATGGCTTTTTGACGACAGCCAGAACGAATCCGACGCCGCATCGGTAGGCGTAGGATTTGTGTCAACTTTAAGATCTTTGCTTGGTATTAAAAGCACCCGTTCACGCGCGGCAGCAAGCGCGGTTGACCTGCCTACGGTTTCAAAAGACGGCAATTACAACATAACCGCGTTTACCAAAAAGGTTCTTGATGTTTTTCCGTCGCTTAAAGACGATTACAAAGAACATATAGCGGTTTACGGCAATTTTTTGTACCTTAACTTTTTCGGTGAAAAACTTGTTCCGCAAATAAAAACCGTTCTTAAAGAGAATAATAAAAAAGCGGTCAAAAAACTTTTTGACGTATTACAAAACGGATATTTGCAGGGCGACCGCGACACTGTTAACACAATAGTTGCCGTTACGGCAGCCGCCTGTGTAAACGATGATGAGTTAAAGGCAAATGCCGTTGCCGCACTCGGCGACAACACCCACTTTGCCGAGGCGTTCACACAGTTTATACCCGTAATTCTTTCAAACAAAAAATTAAAAGCAGCCTTAATAAAATAAACTTTTAAAGGATGATTTTTATGGAATTTATTTTTATTCCTATCGCTGTTGCAGTGCTGTTGCTCATAATGTGCAACGTTCGCATTGTTCCGCAGGCGACTCAGTTTGTAATCGAGTTTTTGGGCAAATACAAATGCACCTG
The DNA here is from genome assembly GCA_934445015.1 of uncultured Eubacteriales bacterium. Classification (GTDB taxonomy): domain Bacteria; phylum Bacillota; class Clostridia; order Oscillospirales; family Acutalibacteraceae; genus UBA737. The sequence goes on from CAKSDJ010000001.1 coordinate 61,196, forward strand.
GGATGCCGGTATCCACGTAAAAGTTCCGTTTCTTGAGCGTGTAGCCGCGCGCATTACGCTTAAAGAGCAGGTTATGGACTCGCCGCCGCAACCCGTTATCACCAAGGATAACGTTACAATGCAAATCGACACTGTTGTGTTTTTTCGCATATTTGACGCAAAACTTTACACCTACGGCGTTGTAAACCCCGTTAAGGCGCTTGAAAACCTTACGGCTACCACACTGCGTAACATTGTAGGCGAAATGGAACTTGACGGCACCCTCACTTCAAGAGATATAATAAACTCAAAAATGGCGGTTATTCTTGACGAGGCGACCGACCAATGGGGTATGAAAGTAAGTCGCGTTGAGCTTAAAAATATTATTCCGCCTGCCGAAATTCAAAACGCTATGGAAAAGCAAATGAAAGCCGAACGCGACCGCCGTGAAACGCTTTTACAGGCTGAGGGCCACAAAGCCGCTGCCATTACAAGAGCAGAAGGCGATAAACAGGCTATGATTCTGGCTGCCGAAGGCGAGCGTGACGCACGCATAGCAAGGGCAGAGGGCGAGGCCAAAGCAATATATTTATCAAAAAAAGCCGAGGCAGACGGTCTTGCAGCACTTAAAAACGCAGGCGTTGACGCCGCCGTGTTAGAACTAAAAAAATACGAGGCGCTTGTTAATATGTCAAACGGCACCGCGGCAAAACTTATAATTCCCACCGACGCCGTAAACACCGTTACAAACAACGCCATCTTCAACGAAACGACAGGACTCGGCGATAACACAAAGTCTGCGCCCAAACCAAAACCCACACCCAAACACGACGAGTGTTGTGACGAATAATCTTTGATTTTATTGAGGTATCTGTTTTATCGGATACCTCTTTTTTATCAAATGTCGCTGCCCTACATTTGTTTTTTAAAGGCAGTCCGCATTTTAACACGGCGCTTATATAAAAAATCAGAACAGGTACAGAGTTGTTCCGCGCCTGTTCTGCAATCAAAGATTTATTTTGACTTTTCTGTTATTTAAAATATCTGCCGAGTAAGCCCTCAAACGCTCTGCCGTGGCGGGCTTCGTCGCGTGCCATTTCATGAACTGTATCGTGAATTGCATCAAGGCCGAGTTCTTTTGCAAGTTTTGCAAGTTCAAATTTGCCCTTTGTTGCACCGTTTTCGGCATCAACGCGCATTTCAAGATTTTTCTTTGTTGAATCGGTAATTACTTCACCCAAAAGTTCTGCAAATTTTGCTGCGTGTTCAGCCTCCTCAAAAGCGGCCTTTTCCCAATAGAGTCCGATTTCGGGATAACCTTCACGGTGGGCAACACGTGCCATTGCAAGGTACATACCGACTTCGCTGCACTCGCCGTTAAAGTTTTCACGCAGACCGTCGATTATTCTTTGGTCAACGCCCTTTGCAACACCCACAATATGCTCTGCTGCCCATGATTTTTCACCCGACTGCTCTGCAAACTTACTTGCAGGCGCATGGCAGATAGGGCACTCTGCCGGTGCTTCTTCACCTTCATAAACATAACCGCAAACTAAACATACAAACTTTTTCATAACTTTTACCTCCAAGAATTTTTTTAATTTTATTTTTTATCAAATTCAGCCTTTTGGCTGCAATTTTTGCAAATACCGTAAACCACGCAAACCTGAGTTTCGGGTTTAAAGCCGTTGTAACGGGCAAACTCATTAAGAGCGTCATCACAAACATTTACGTCAATTATTGCACCGCAGCGTCGGCAGTGCTGATGCAGATGAAAAGAAATATCGCCGTCAAAGTGTTCAACCCCATCGCCGACCGACACGCTGAGTATGTCGCCGTTTGCCACAAGTTCCGACAAGTTGCGGTATACAGTACCTAAACTTATATTCGGAATTGTTTTTCGCACGCCTTCATAAACCTGAGCGGCGGTCGGATGATCGCAACGGCTTTGCAACTCTTTAAGCACGGCTTCGCGTTGCCTTGAATAATGTTTCATATTTCACTCCTTTTACATAATCAGTAATCATTACTGATTTGTTGATTTTATTATAACACAGCTTTTTTGTTTGTCAAGTATTTTCTTGACATTTTTTTAAAAATTATTTAAAATAAACTTGTTAAACTTTTTAACAATCTTTTTATCAAGAAGGTTTTGTTATTATGAACTCCACAGGCATTTCAATATCGGTTATTAAACGTTTGCCGCGATATTACAGATTTTTGGGCGAACTGAAAAAAGACGGTCTTACGCGCATATCATCGCGCGAACTTTCAGAGCGTATGCACCTTACGGCAAGTCAGATAAGGCAGGACCTTAACTGTTTCGGCGAATTCGGCCAGCAGGGATACGGTTATAATATAGAACTTTTGCAGTGTGAGATCGCCAGAATTCTGGGCATTGACCGTCCGCAAAATGCAATACTTATAGGTGTGGGCAATCTGGGCCGCGCAATTGCACACTATATGAATTTTGAGTCAAAGGGTTTTCATCTTATAGGTATGTTTGACGAAAAAGAATCGCTTGTAGGTCAGATGGTGCGCAACGTTCCTATAAGGCACATTTCTACTTTGGATGAATTTTGTCGCGAAAATATGCCGAGCGCCGCTATTTTATGTGTGCCTAAAGATGCCGCAAAAGACATTTCAAACCAACTTATAAAACTTGGGGTAAAAGGCTTTTTGAATTTCAGTCATTACGATATATCACTTGAACACCCCGAAGTTAGCGTTGAAAATATACACATAGGCGACAGCCTTATGACGTTATCATACAAACTTAACAACTGATTAACTTATAAAAAGCACGGTGCAACCATATTAAGGGTTGCACCGTGTTTTATTTTATATTCAAAATCTTAAAGCGTTAATTTGTCAAAGCCTCATTAAGCCAATTTTCAACATCCTCTTTTGAGGCTGCCGACGCAAAACGTCTGCCCTCAAGCCAATTGCCGGAACCTGCAATTTGTTTGAGCAATTCTCCGCTGTTGCCGATACCCGAACTTGAAGAAGTGCAAAACGGAATTACGGTCTTATTCGAAAAATCGTTTGCCGAAACAAAGCCGTTAACCGGCCAGGCGGCTATGCCCCACCAAATCGGATAACCTATATACACCGTATCATATTGCTCCCAATTATCGGGCGCAGTTTTTGCAAGCGGCACATCACGTTTGCTTTCATCACTGTGTTCAAGGCTAACGCGGCTGTTGTCATCGCGCCAATCAAGGTCAGCGCTTGTGTATGGTGTTTCGGGTACGATTTCAAAAATATCTGCGTTTAAATTGTCGGCAATTTTTTCGGCAACGGATTTTGTGCTGCCGGTTGCCGAGTAGTAGACAACAAGTGTTTTTTTGCCCGAAGTTTTTTTGTCGGTTACACTTGCATCTGAAGCGTCGGAGTTAGCGGAAGAAGCAGCGCCATTGCCCTTATCGGCAGCACCGTTACCGCAGGCAACCAGTGAAAATGCAAGAGCAACACACAGTAAAACGCATAACAATTTTTTCATAGATATGACATCTCCTTTTGTTTATCAAACATTTTTGCCCATATCATAAGCCTGTTTGAAAGCGGGGGTGTTTTTGATTTCACCTATTTCATACGCACCGCTTCCTACAATTACACCTTTTTCTACGGCGCCCTCAACGCAGTCGGCATAACCGCGAAAGCAGGCAAGCGTAGTATCGGCAGATGAAATTTCGATGTCTGCCATAGTTGCTATATAGTAAAACTCTTTGTTTTTTACTTCAAGCCAACGGGCAACGGTTCTGTCAATAACAGCCTTTAACTGAGCGTCTATTGAATAAAAATAAACCGGACTTGCCAGAACAATAACATCGGCATCAATCATTTTTTGAAGAATATCAGCCATATCGTCGCCCTTTATGCACTTGCCGCCGTGTTTACTGCAATAGTAGCAACCTATGCAGGGCTCAACTTTTTTAGTTGAAACTCTTATTTTTTCAACAGCGTTGCCGCTGTCTGACGCTCCGCGCATAAATTCATCGCAAAGAAGGTCCGAGTTGCCGCCTTTTCGCGGACTGCCCGACAAAATCAAAACTTTTTTCGACATACGGATCACCCTACCAATTTTTATTTTCTTTTGTGCAATCGTGCTGCTTTTTTCGCTGCTCTACCATTTGAACAAACCACTCTACCATAGAAGGGTCATAATGAGAGAAAAACGAACTTGCGTTTTTGTCAAGGGACGCTATCTTTGCCATATCGTCATTATCCAAAGCAAAATCAAAAACGTTGAAATTTTCCTGCATACGCTCGATATGCGTTGATTTGGGAATAACCACTATTCCCCTTTGCAGATGCCAGCGCAAAATTACCTGCGCCGGAGTCTTGTTATATTTTTTGCCTATCTCTTTAAGTTCGGGCAAATCAAACATACCGCCTCTGCCTTCGCCGAAAGGCGCCCAAGCCTCTAACTGTACGCCGTATTTATCGTTCCATTGCTTTGCCGTCTCCTGCTGAAAGTGCGGATGAATTTCAATTTGATTTACCATCGGCTTTATCCTTGAAAAAGACGCAATATCAACCATTCGGTCGGGATAAAAATTCGAAATGCCTATAGCGCGCAATTTGCCCTCGTCATACAGGTCCTCAAGCGCGCGCCATGCGCCGTAGTAATCGCCGAAAGGCTGATGCAAAAGCATAAGGTCGATATAATCGGTTTTTAACTTTTTCATTGAATCGATCACGCCTTTTTTGCATTCTTCATAACCGTAATGCTCTACCCATACTTTTGAGGTTAAAAAAATCTCACTGCGCGGCACCCCTGATTTTTGTATGGCAGAACCCACCTCTTCCTCGTTAAAATACGCCTGGGCGGTGTCAATAGCGCGGTAGCCCGATTTGAGCGCGTCAAGAACGCACCGCTCGCATTCATCCTTTGTTACCTGATAAACACCGTAACCGAGCTGCGGCATTTTAAGACCGTTAGATAAAGTTACATACAACATAAAATTTTTCCTCCCGATTTACTTTAATTTAAGGTATTCCTCATCGGTTACTTTTTCGCACCATTCGGTAGACGTGTTTTCACCGGGGACCTCAATTGCAAGGTGCGAAAACCAGCTGTCGCTCGCGGCGCCGTGCCAATGTTTTACGCCCGGAGCTATATTTACCGTATCGCCGGGGTTTAAAACCTGCGCCGGTTTCCCCCATTCCTGATAATAACCTTTTCCTGCAACGCAGATAAGAATTTGTCCGCCGCCTTTATCGGCTTTATGAATATGCCAGTTATTTCTGCAAGAGGGCTCAAACGTTACATTGAAAATGCCTATGCCCTCGGTTGAAACGGGTGATAAATAACTTTGACCCACAAAGTATTTTGCAAAGGCGTCATTAGGCTTGCCGACTGAAAAAACCATAGAATTTTCATATCTTTGCTTTTCTGTGTCGCTGTCGGCGTCGCACCAGATATTTTTTGCCATTCTGAATGCCGCCCATGCCTTAGGCCATCCCGCATAAAACGCGGCGTGGGTCAAAATCTCGGCAATTTCTGTTTTTGAAATACCGTTTGCCTTTGCCGATTTAAGATGACACTCGAAAGACGAGTCAACAAGACCCTGTGCCATTAAGGCAGTGACCGTAACAAGCGAGCGGTCGCGCAGCGAAAGTTTGTCATCTCTTGACCAGACCTCGCCGAAAAGAACATCATCATTAAGTTGGGCAAACTTGGGCGCAAATTCACCAAGCGCATCTCTGCCTGCGGTTACCTTTTTCATATTTAACCGATCCACCTTTCAATATCAGATTTTGATTTATTTACACGGCTGCCGAAAACAGCAAGACCGTTTTCAACCGTTGCTTCAGGGCAAAGCGCCTTAATATCCGAAACACTTTTTCCCATACCGCTGCCCTCATGCGTGCAAAACGGTTTGATCGTTTTGCCGGCAAAATCAAAATGCTCCAGAAAAGTAAATACCGCCATGGGCATTGTGTTCCAATAATTCGGAAATCCCAAATATATTACGTCGTATCCGTCAAGCGATTCGGGGTAATTTTTAAGTTCGGGACGGGCGTTTCGCTGCAGGTCTGATTTTGCCTCCTCCGTACAGGTATTATATACTTTTGAATACGGCTTCATCTGTTCTATTTTAAACATATCGGCGCCCGTTAATTCCTTTATCATTTCGGCAGCCGACTCGGTGTTGCCGACGGCAAGTTTTTTAAGCGTACCGCTTACGTAGTTTTCATCTGCCCTTGAATAAAAGGCAATCAATTTGTCCGACATTTTTAAAACCACCTTTTTTCGATCTGTTATAATTATAACACCGAAGCCGTTGACACGGAATATCCGATATGTTATTATAGTATTAACCAAAAGTTTACAGAGGTGCATTATGTATAACCCGTTGCTTGATACGTTTTTAGCGGTAGCCGACTGCGGAAGTTTTACAAAAGCGGCAGAAAAACTGTTTGTTTCGCCCACCGCCGTTATGAAACAGATGAACAGTTTAGAAAACCATTTAACCTTAAAGTTGACACAAAGGACCCAAACGGGCATAAAACTGACCCCTGCAGGCGAGGTAATATACCGCGACGCAAAATTTATGAAAGATTATTCGCAAAAATCAATTGCAGAGGCAAAGGCAGCGACAAAAAATTACGATACGACATTTTGCGTGGGTACGTCTTTGCTTAATCCGGCAAAGCCTTTTATGGACCTGTGGTATAAACTAAACCACCGCTTTCCCGATTACAAGTTACACCTTGTGCCTTTTGAAGACAACCACGAGGGCATACTGTCGGAAATAAAAAGTTTAGGGAAAAAGTTTGATTTTTTGATCGGCGTATGCGATTCAAAATCGTGGCTTTCGCTTTGTAAATTTTTGCCGCTCGGCAGATACAAAAAAATGATAGCCGTGCCGCACGAGCATCGACTGGCAGGCAAAAAATCGATTGAGTTATCCGACCTGTACGGCGAAACGCTTATGATGGTAAAAAAGGGTGATTCGGGTATAAACGATTTTATAAGAAACGACATTGAAATAAATCACCCGCAGATAAAGATTGAGGATACGCCGCAATTTTACGATATGTCGGTTTTTAACCGCTGTGCCGAAACGGGCAATGTGCTGCTCACAATTGAGTGTTGGCAGGATGTTCACCCGGCACTAGTTTCGGTGCCCGTAAATTGGGATTACAACATTCCGTATGGGTTGCTTTACAGTTCCGACGCCGACCGTGACGTTTTAAAATTGGTTGAAACGATAAAAGAACTGTTGAATTGAAATTTTTTGTATTCAAAAAGTCAGCGCAAAGGTATTATAACCCTTACGCTGACTTTTTTATTTTAAGTAAATTCTACACAAGTTCAATAATTGCCGCCAGATTGCCGCGTTTGCCGCCCGTTGCCCTGTGCGAGTGCAGCTCGGTATGATTGCAGCAGGTGCAAATATCGCTTATATCAATGTTGTTTTCATCTATGCCTGCGTCAATTAAAATGTTTTTGTTTGCCGCAACAAGGTCAAGCATAAAATGTTCGGAGTCCCTGCCGTTTTTAAAAACACCCTCAAGATTTATTTTACTGTTTAAAAACGCCCGATACACCGGCGTGTCCACCTCATAGCAACAACTGCCTATGCAAGGGCCTATTGCCGCTATAATATTTTTAGGGTCACAGCCAAACTCATTTTTCATTTTGTTTACGGTTACCTCGCCTATTTTTGAAACGGTGCCGCGCCAACCTGCGTGAGATGTGGCGCAAACGTGTTTTACAGGGTCGCAAAAAAGCAGCGGAGTGCAGTCGGCATACTGCGTTACAAGCGCAACGCCGGATTCGTTTGTTATAAGACCGTCAACGTCGGTAAAACAGGGTTTTGTATAGCCGGTGCCGCAATCGGCTTTTGTAACTGTTCGCACGTTGTTTGTATGAGTTTGCCTGCTGAGCACAAGATCGGCAAGTTCAATGCCAACGGCAGAGCACAAACGGCGATAATTCTCCTCAACGTTTTTGAAATCGTCGCCGCCTAAAAAGCTTAAATTCATACTGCTGTACTGCGCTGTGCTTACGCCGCCCATACGGGTTGAAAATGCGTGACGCACCGCACCGCAGGCTTCAAGACGCGGAAAAGTTATATAAACCAAATCACCTTTTTTATTGACTGTCAAACTGTTTGTGCGCATTCTTCGATTTCCTCTAAAAGTTTATTTGAGTTTATTATGAGCCGGTTTGCCGCAGACCTGCCCAAATTTTCGGATATGCAGTCAAGCGCCTTTTTTATTAAAGGCGGACGTCTGTGCGGCGAGTGGGCATCGCTTGCCAAAAACGATACGTAGCCGCCCTTTATAAGTTTTTTGCAATACCTGCCCTCATCTTTACCGATTACAGCGGCTGCGTTTATTTGACCGCGCGCGTAACCGTTTGATATTAAATTTAACAGTTTTTTATATCCCGGCAGTTTGTAATAGCGCTCAATATGTGCGAGTATGGGCATAATACCCATCTGTTCCGAAATATCGGTTATATCCTGCAACACGGATTTTGTAATCGGTTCGCCGTAAGGCAGTTCAAGCAGAAGAAAATTTGTGCCGCCTGCGGTAAACTGTTTTATTGAGCGGCTTTTGCTTATGCCGTTAAAATACCTGAGTTCGCACCCCAAAAAAATCTCCGGCAGATTTCTGCTTTTGGCTGTATAATTCAACTCTGAAAATTTTTCTCGGGTTATTTTTACAAAATCTTCACTGTTATCGGTGTTCGGATAGAAATGCGGCGTTGCAATAACGTGGGTAACGCCCTGCGCCTTCATCATTTCAAGCAAAGTGAGTGACATTTCAATATCGACTGCGCCGTCATCTACACCGGGCAGTATATGAGAATGTATATCAAGATAATTATTCATAATACATCTCCCTTACAAAAAAATCGGGAAAACTTATGTTTGGTCATCATAAGCGTTTCCCGATTTTTAATTATTATTGTTGCGCAGAACTGTCGGCAGCAGAATTTTGCGGTTTGCTTACATAACCGTAACCGTACTTTCCGTATTTGCGATAACCGTACTTTCCGTATTTTTGATAGCCGTAACGCCTACCCTGTTTCGGGTTTGCGCCGTTCATAACCGCGCCCAAAATATTTATATCGGCAAATTCGGCGGCTTCAATAGCGTGTTTTATAGCGTCAGTCGGGGTAAACCTGTCTTTTACCACCAAAACCAGACCGGCAGTCTCGGGTGCGATAACCAGCGCATCGGACACAACGTCTACCGGCGGTGTGTCAATAATTACATAACTGTATTTCTGACCTACGGCGTCCATAAGTTCTTTAAACCTTACCGAGCCCAAAAGTTCTGACGGATTAGGCGGAACCTGACCTGCCGTGATAACATCCAGACTGTCGCTTATATGGGTGACGGTTTCTTCGTACTTATTAAAGCCGGCCAAAATGCCCGAAAGTCCTGCATTATTTTCTATTTTAAGTTTTTTGTGAATTGTGCTGCGGCGCATATCGGCATCGATAAGTAATACCTTGTCACCGAGTTGAGAAAAAGCGATAGCCATATTGACCGCCGTTGTGGATTTACCTTCGCCGGCACCCGGACTTGTTATACCGAAAATTTTATTTTTACTTGATGAAAGCAAAAACGTCAGGTTTGTACGTATTGTTTTATACGCTTCAACCACCGCAAAGGGAACGTGGCGTGCCTCATTTATGCTCATAACTGCGTTTTTGTTTTGGCTTTTTTTAATAATCGCCATATCAGTAACCCCCTTTTGCTTTGCGGTATGCAGCCGATTCGGTATTTTCAAAATCGGGAACAGAACCCAAAAGCGGCACTTCAAAATTGGCGGTGAAATCGTCTTCACCCTTAATTGAGCGATTCATTGATTCAATTATAAATACTATGGCGTATGCCGCAACAGCGCCTACAACGCCTGCAACAAACGTGCTTGTCATAGTGCGCGGATAAGTTTTTGTTGCTTTGATTGCGGTAGACGCAACCATTGCACGCGCGCTGGGTATAAACTCCGGTATATACTCGCAAGATATTTCGACAAATTTATTTGCTATCCGCATAGCCTCTTTTGGGTCGGTGCTTGAAAAAGTAACATCAACAAACAGGGTGTCCTCGGTTCTTCTTGCAACCGAACTGCGGCCCATAAGATTTTGATACTCGTATCCGTCACCCAACTGGTCGGCAACCTTTTTGTATATATCGGGTGTATTCAAAATATCAACTACCGTGTATGCAAGATACAACGACGCCGATATATCGCTGCCTGAAACCTTGTCGCTTGTTTCATTAAACGACGTTGTAACGGCACCGTTTGTTACTATGATAGACGCTGTTGAACTGCACCTCGGTATCACAAAGAATTTACAGTATGTAAATACGATTGCGGCGCAGCATACTGCCGAAAGCACTATAATCCACAATCTGTGCCACGCAAGCATCAACAAATCTGTAATATTTATTGATTTTTCTTCCATTATATTCCTCTTCTCAAAATAAATTAGATATGTTCGCAATACATAGTATATGATAACACTTCAAAGTGTTTTTTTCAAGATTTTTTTATTTGGCATATTGTGTATAAAGGTTGATCTGGTCGTAGACCGTAGGCCACAAACCGTTGCCCTTAAAAGTTACACACACATAATCTGCGCCGTTTTCGCTTTCGCTTTTGCCGAATGACGCTATACAATAGCCCGATTCGCTTACAAATCCGGTTTTGCCGCCCAGAATATCAGCGCCTTCAGGCTCGGTGCCGTACATATGACCGAACAGCGTGCTTGTAAGCAGTATTCCTTCAGGATGCTGCGGCGTTGCCGCCGTTGTGTACTGATAGGCAGAAAGCACTTTTTTGCAAAGTTCGTTTTCCATAGCCGCTCTGACAATAACCGCCATATCCTCAGGCGTGGTGTAATGGTCTTTATCAAAAAGACCGGTCGCGTTTGTAAAATGAGTGTTTTTAAGTCCGAGTTCATCGGCTTTTTTATTCATCAGTTTTACAAATTCTTCTTCACTGCCTGCTATTTTGATTGCAAGGCCTGCGCAGGCATCTGCACCCGAAGGCAATATTGTGCCGTAGAGCATATCGGTCATATTGACCGATTCACCGTTTGAAAAACCTGCCATTGTGGCGTTTTGGATAAAAAACGGATCGGTGATCTCATAACTGAACGTAAATGTATCATCATAGTTTTTTATGTTTTCAACCGCTGTAAGCAGCGTCATTATTTTTGTTGTCGAAGCAGGATAGCATTTTTGGGTGCTGTTGCGTTCGGCTGCAATTTTATTTGTGTTGCAATTGACAACTATAACACATTCGCTTTGAATATCCGAGCCTATCTGCGCGGTGTTTGCATCAGCAAGCGCAAACAGGTTTTCGGCTTTTTCATCCTTTACCGCCCTTGCGGTGTTTTGAGCAGAGCCGCTGTCCGAAAGAACATTACCCTCATCCGCCTTTGCCTTTTTAGGCCAAAACGCAACTGCCAGCACTATGATAAGCAGTGCGGCAACAGCCGCAAACACCCACGGCCGCAATCTGAAAACGCCGCCGTAAATTTTTTTGGGTTTACGGTTCGGTTCAGACGCGTGACTACGGTTTGTCAAAGACTCGCTTTCAGAGTTTTTTTCTTTGTTAAGTCTTTTTTCAACGGCAGAAAAATATTCACCGTAATCTTTATTATTAAAATTATATGACATACTTTCCGCCTCTTAGAATTTTTAAACTTCCTGTTTTAAAATTTGCGGCCTGCGCCGCCGCCGCCAAACGAGCCTCCGCCACCGCTGAAGCCGCCGAATGAACCGCCGCTGCCGCTGCCGAAACCGCCGTGATTGTTAAATCCGCCGCCGCCGAAAAACTGCGGACCGCCGAATATAAACAAACCGCCCCTGCGACCAAATATAAGAAAATAAACCACAACTATTGCAATAAGCGCCGCCCACGAAATCAGAACTTTTGATGCTGATACGTCGTCTTCGGTGTCGCCCTGCAGCAAAACCGTTACAGGCGTATAGCCCTCTTCGGGCTCGATGCCGTATTCAATATATATTTCATTTACAACGCAACTGTATATCTGTTTTAAGCCTTCGGAAAAATTATCGGCAGAAAAATACTGCATACCGTAGTTATCGATAATTCTGCCGACCTTGCTGTCGTTAAGCGCGCCCTCAAGCCCGTAGCCGACCGCAATATAGACCTCGCGGTCCTGTTTTGAAAGCAAAACGACAACACCGTTATCCTTGTCGGCGTCGCCGACGCCCCACTTGCGGCCGAGTTCCAATGCGTAAGTTTCTATAGGGGTGCCGTTTAAACTTTCAATTGTTACAACTACCGCCTGAGCGGCTGTTTTTTCACTTAAATTTGCGCCCTCGGTGCAAATGGTAAGCGAATCCTCATCGGTTATTACATCGGCGAAATCGTTTACAAAAAATTCTTCTGTAGGCGACGGATAATTTTCGGTTTCGCTTTCGCAACCGCACAGTGCAAAAACCGTTGCAACGGCGCAAAGCGCCGCTGCCTCCACGCGAAATATTCGCAAAATCTTTTTTATACTCATATTAACTGAAATCTACCGTAGGCACCTGGTTTGCAGATTCGTCAGACTCAAAATAGTCAACCTTTTCAAAACCGAAAACAGACGCCGCTATATTAGCCGGAAATTTGCGTATTGACGTGTTATACTCTTTTGCCGCCTTGTTATAATCATTTCGTGCGGTAGCAATGCGGTTTTCACTGCCTGCAAGTTCATCCTGCAAAGCAAGATACTGTTCATTTGCCTTGAGTTCGGGGTATGCTTCGGTTACGGCGTTTACCCAGATATCAATGGCGCTGTCAAGCTGAGCCGACGCTTTTGCCTGCTCCTCTACTCCGCTTGCCTTGCTTACCGCAGAACGAGCCTCGGTTACGGCAGTATATGTTTTTTGCTCATAATCGCTGTAACCTTTTACCGTGTTTACAAAGTTAGGTATTAAGTCGGCGCGGCGCTGCAAATAAATCGAAATGTTTGAATGTGCCTTGTCGACCTTTTCTTCCATATCTACAAACCTGTTATAACTTGACGCAAACGAGCCTGCAATTATTGCAATAACGGCAACTATTACCGCAAGTGTTATCCATAAACTTTTCTTTTTCATTGTTTTAACTCCTTTATAAATGAGTTTATTCTGTTTAAAGCCTCGATTATATGTTCGGTGCTGTAGCAGTATGAAGCCCTTACAAAACCTTCGCCGCCTTTGCCGAAAGCCGTACCCGGAACCACGGCGACGTGTTTGCTTTCAAGCAGTTTTTCGCAAAACTCATCGCTTGTAAGACCTGTGCTTTTAATACACGGAAAAGCGTAAAAAGCACCTTTTGGGTCGCGGCAGGTAAGCCCTGCTTTATTAAAGCCGCTTACCATAAGCCTGCGTCTGCGGTTGTATTCGGCTTTCATATCGGCTACCGCCTCATCACAGTTTTTAAGTGCCTCTATTGCGGCGTACTGTGAAACCGTAGGCGCGCACATTATTGCAAACTGATGTATTTTTGTAATCTGTTTTATAATTTCTTTGGGTCCGCAGGCAAATCCCAAACGCCAGCCTGTCATTGAAAAAGTTTTTGAAAAACCGTTTACAAGCACGGTGCGCTCGCGCATACCGTTAACCGACGCAATTGAAACGTGACCCTCATCGGTAAAGGTAAGTTCAGAATAAATCTCATCCGAAATCACAAGAATATTTGTATCACGCAAAACATCCGCTATTGCCTCAAGGTCGGCGCGCTCCATAACGGCACCCGTTGGGTTGCACGGATACGGCAATATCAACGCCTTTGTTTTTTTGCTTATTGCCCCTTTAAGTTGCTCTGCGGTTATTTTGAAATCGTCTTCGGCACGGGTTTCAATTATTACCGGCACACCGCCTAACAGTTCTGTTATCGGTTCATAACAAACATAAGACGGTTGTGGTATAATAACCTCGTCACCGGGCGATATTACCGCGCGAAGCGCTGTGTCGATTGCCTCACTGCCGCCTACCGACAGCAAAATTTCGCTTTGGGGGTCGTATGTTACGCCGCATTTACGGTTTATATATTTTGAAATTTCTTCTCTTAAAGCGATAAGTCCCGAATTTGAGGTGTACTTAGTTTTTCCGTTTTCAAGGGCGGTTATTCCCGCTTTTCTGACTATCCACGGGGTCTGAAAATCAGGCTCGCCCACACCTAACGATATAACGTCGTCCATTGTTGCGGCAATGTCGAAAAACTTGCGTATACCCGACGGTTTTATATTTTGCACCGTTTCGGTAAGCAGTTTTGAATAGTCTATCATAACCAGAACTGCCCCCTGTCATCCGGCTTGTTTTCGCAAAGTTTAACATCCATCTCTTTATAACGGCGCATAACAAAATGTGTAGTTGTTGACGTAACCGAGTCGATTGTTGCAAGTTCACGCGCAACAAAACGCGCAACATCCTGCAAGGTTTTGCCCTTGACAACCACGTTAAGGTCATACACGCCCGACATAAGATACACCGATTCGACCTCAGGGTAAGCGGCTATTTTTTCGGCGACCTCTTCAAAGCCGAGATCCGCTTTCGGAACAACGTTTATTTCAATAATCGCAGAAACATATTTGTCACCTGCGCAGTCCCAGTCTATAACCGCCTTGTATCCGCAGATAACACCGTCTTTTTCAAGTTCCGCTATGGCTTTTTTTATATCATCTTCTGTTGTATCGATCATAGCCGCAAGTTCTTCGGTTGTGTAACGCGCGTTGCGGCTGAGCAGTTTTAAAAGTTCGTTTTTCATAGAAATACCTCCGAGAGTATATTTATCTGATTATAATTATAAATGGATATGCGGTTTTGTCAACCCAAAATAAGAATATTGAAAAGATTTGCATTGTGTGGTAAAATAATAAAATTAACCATCGGGAGTGTGAATTTTGTGTCAGAACGTACCGTAGCGGCAATTGCCACGCCGCTTGGCGAAGGCGGCATAAGCGTTATAAGAATTTCGGGCACGGAGGCAATAAGAGTTGCCGACCGCTGCTTTAAATCCTTTTCGGGTAAAAAGTTGTGCGAACTGTGCGGCTACCATGCTTTATACGGCAACGTTACCGACAGCGACGGCACCGTTTTGGACGACGCGGTGGCGCTTGTTTTTCGCGCTCCTAAAAGCTATACCGGCGAAGATGTTGTTGAAATTTCGGTTCACGGCGGCAGAATAGTTACGCGTCAGGTATTACGCCGTGTGCTTGAATGCGGAGCGGTGGCGGCGGCAGGCGGAGAATTTACAAAACGCGCATTTTTAAACGGAAAATTAGACCTCACAAAAGCCGAAAGCGTTATGGCTTTAATATCGGCACAAAATGAGTCGGCGGTTAAAATATCACGCGGTGCGCGCGAAGGCAGAATAAGCCGCGATACCGAAGGCATACTTGACAAACTGCTTGAAACCGCAGCGTCTTTGGCGGCTTTTGCCGATTACCCCGATGAGGATATACCCGGACTTTCGCCTCAGAATTTTTGCGCGCTTTTAAATGAGTGTAAAAACAAATGCGAAAAACTGCTTTCTACCTATGACGCAGGGCGCATTGTATGCGAAGGCGTTAACTGTGCGATAGTAGGCAAACCGAACGTTGGCAAATCAACTCTTATGAATATGCTTTGCGGCAGTGAACGCTCAATAGTGACCGACATTGCCGGCACCACGCGCGACGTTATAGAAACCACCGTCAGTGTCGGTGATATAACACTTAATCTTGCCGATACGGCAGGTATTCGCACAACGTCCGACACGGTAGAGCAGTTCGGAGTTGACCGCGCAGTCAAAAAAATCGATGATGCACAGCTGCTGCTTGCCGTGTTTGACTGCTCCGAAAGTATTGATGACGATGACAGGCGGTTGATTGAAAATATCAGGTCAAAAAAGTGCATCGTTGTTCTCAACAAGACCGACCTGCCCGAAAAAACCGACCGTTCGGCATTTGTGGGCCTTGAAACGGTTGAAATATCGGCAAAAAACGGTTTGGGTTATACGGAGTTATGCGATAAAATAAACCGTATATGCAGTGTACGTATGTTATCACCCGATGATACCGTTTTGATAAACGAACGCCAGCGCGACTGCGTTTACCGCGCGCTTGAGGCAATAAATTCGGCAATAGAGGCAATAGAATCGGGCATTACGCTTGACGCGGTGGGTACCTGTGTCGACGACGCCGTTGCCGCTTTACTTGAACTTACAGGCAAGCGGGTAACAAACGAGGTCTGCGACGAAATATTCAAAAGATTTTGCGTTGGCAAATAATTTTAACTTTTTAAAAGTCCGTATAAAGAAGGATATGTTATGATAAAAGAATACAAAGCCGAAAATTACGATGTTGCAGTGATAGGCGGCGGCCACGCCGGAATTGAAGCGGCGCTTGCTCCTGCAAGACTTGGCTGCAAAACCATTATGTTTACAATAAACCTTGACTGGGTCGGCAATATGCCCTGTAACCCGTCAATAGGCGGCACCGCAAAAGGTCACCTTGTGCGCGAACTTGACGCGCTGGGCGGTGAAATGGGCAAAGCGGCAGACAAAAACACCCTGCAAAGCCGAATGTTAAACCGCGGCAAAGGCCCTGCCGTTTATTCGCTGCGTGCTCAAATAGACCGACGCGCTTACAGCGGATATATGAAAAGCGTTGTTGAGCGTCAAAAAAATCTTGACGTAAAACAGGCAGAAATAGTAAACGTTGAAAAACGCGACGACGGGCTTTGGCACTGCATAACACGGCTCGGCGCAGATTACGCCTGCAAATGCGTAATCCTTGCAACAGGTACTTTTTTGGGCGGCAGAGTTTACATAGGCGAAGTAAATTATGAAAGCGGACCCGACGGCAATTTTCCGGCTACCGAACTTTCGGCGTCGCTTAAAAAACTGAATATTCCGTTAAGGCGTTTTAAAACCGGCACCCCTGCCAGAGTGTCGCGCGGCAGTATTGATTTTGAAAAACTTGAAATTCAAACAGGCGATGAGCAGGTGGTTCCGTTTAGTTATCAAACATCAACTCCGCCCGAAAACAAAGTTGTTTGCCATATTGCGTACACCAACGATGAAACCAAAAGAATAATACTTGAAAACCTGAACCGCTCACCGCTTTATGCCGGCGATATTGAAGGCGTAGGTCCGCGTTACTGCCCCAGCATTGAGGATAAGATCGTGCGTTTTGCCGATAAAAAGCGCCATCAGCTTTTTATTGAACCGTGCGGAGAAAATACCGATGAAATGTATCTGCAGGGTATGTCGTCATCATTACCCGAAGAGGTTCAGACTCAATTTTACCGCACCATCAAAGGGCTTGAAAACGTTAAAATAATGCGCACGGCATACGCGATAGAGTATGACTGCATAGACCCTCTGGCGCTTTACGCGACGCTTGAAATCAAAGAGCAGAACGGATTGTTCGGAGCAGGTCAGTTCAACGGTTCATCGGGGTATGAAGAGGCTGCCGTTCAGGGATTCGTTGCCGGTGTAAACGCCGCGCACAAAGTACTTGGGCGCGAGCCGTTAGTGCTTTCGCGTTCATCTTCATACATAGGCACCTTAATCGACGACCTTGTTACAAAAGGCTGTTCAGACCCGTATCGGATGATGACCTCGCGCAGTGAATACAGATTGCTTTTGCGTCAGGACAATGCCGATGAACGCCTTATGCCTACGGGTCACAAATTGGGCCTTATAAGCGAATCGGAGTATCAGGCGTTTTTAAGCCGCTTAAACCTCAAAAATCGTGAAATCGAACGCGCAAAGTCGGTGTTTTTGGCACCGTGCGAAGATCTTAACGCTATGCTTGAAGAGCGCGGAACTGCGCTTATTACCACCGGCACACGGCTTTCGGACCTTATAAAACGCCCCCAGCTTGATTACAACTGTTTGGCTCCGTTTGATAACGGCAGGCCCGAACTTTCGGCTGATATTTGCGAAAAAGTTGAAATTGAAATTAAATATGAAGGATATATAAAACGCCAGCAGGTACAGGTTGAAGATATGCTGCGTCTTGAAAACAAACTTATACCGCAGAATTTTGACTATTCCGAAATTCACGGTCTGCGGCTTGAAGCGGTAGAAAAGTTAAACAGAATAAGGCCCGAAAACATAGGTCAGGCCTCTCGCATATCGGGGGTCAGCCCTGCGGATGTATCCGTACTTCTCATATATCTTTCAAAACAGAGGTTTTTATGATAGATTTTAATATTGAAAAAATTATACCTGTGTGCAGCGGCTTTGGCGTTACACTTGACAAAACCGCCGTAGAGAGGCTGAATATTTACGGTAATATGCTGCTTGAGTGGAACAAGAAAATAAATCTTACCGCCATAACCGAACCGGAAGAAGTTTTGTACAAACATTTTTTAGACTGCCTTATGTTTTTTAAAAACGCAGACGTAAAACAAAACGCCAAAATAATTGATGTAGGCACGGGGGCGGGTTTTCCGGGTATGGTACTTAAAACGGCACGGCCCGACATTGACCTTACCCTGCTTGACGGATTAAATAAGCGGCTTGTATTTCTAAACGCCGTTTCCGAAAAACTCGGTTTGCAGGTAAAGACAGTTCATCTGCGAGCAGAAGACGGCGGCAAAAACCCCGAATACCGCGAACGGTATGATATTGCCTGTGCGCGCGCCGTAGCGAATTTGCCCGTGCTTTGCGAATACTGCATACCGTTTGTAAAGGTCGGCGGTTATTTTGTAGCGATGAAGGGCGCTTCGGTAAAAGATGAAGCCGACGCCGCTCAAAATGCCTTTAAAATACTCGGGTGCGAAAAACCCCGTATTATATGCGAAAAATTGCGTGAAAATGAGTCCCGCGCATTTTGCATAGCCGAAAAGTTATCGCAAACCCCGACAAAATATCCGCGTATGGGCGGCAAAATATCAAAAAGTGCCTTATAAAAAGGCACTTTTTATTTTTTTGTGTCAAATTGACCCGACCGAAAAAACTTTACAAATCAAAAATTTTACCGCATAATTAAACCTGCAAGGAGGAAAAGCCTATGCACACTATTGCAGAGAAAAAATTACTTATGTTAAAACCCGACGACATTATACCAAACGCAAACCAGCCGCGAAAGTTTTTTGATGAGTATGAACTTCAGACACTCGCAGATTCAATATCGGTGAGCGGGATAATACAGCCACTCACCGTAAGAAAAGGAGAAAGCGGAAAATACATACTCATATCAGGTGAGCGCAGACTGCGTGCCGCCAAAATTGCCGGCCTGCGGCGTGTGCCGTGCGTGCTGCACCGCACCGATGAAACCACGGCGGCGCTGTATTCGCTTGTTGAAAATATGCAGCGTTCGGACCTTAATTATTTTGAGGAAGCCGAGGCAATCCAAAGACTTATAACCGACTTTGCGCTTACGCAATCCGAAGTGTCGGCGCGGCTCGGAATGGCTAATTCAACCGTCAGCAATAAATTAAGACTTTTAAAATTGTCGCCCGAAATCAAAAATCGCCTGACCGCGTCAAATCTTACCGAAAGGCACGCCCGTGCGCTTTTAAGATTACCGGCAGAGCAGCGCGACGAAGTTCTTGATAAAATAATCGCAGAGGGATTAGGACTTTACCAGGCAGAAGAACTTATAAACAACATTTTAAACCCCGAACCCTGTGAATGCGAAAGCGACGCCTGCGATGAACACGAGGACAAACTTATCAAGCCTATAAGAAAATCGTCGATAGGCGATATAAAACTGTTTTCAAACAGTCTTTCAAAACTGCTTGTTACAATGCAAAACGCAGGCATTTCGGCTAATTCAAAAAAGCATGAAACCGATAAATATATCGAATATAAGGTTCGTATTTTTAAAAATGCTCCGCAATATGACCAGCTTAAAATATGTTAAAATTCCGTGCCGGCGTCTTACGTCCCCTTAGGCGCAGGCAAGGGTTTTAAATAGCCTGACGGCAAGGAATAATTGCCGTCGAAGGCATCCCCACCATATTCATCCCCATACACAGACAACCCCTCTTGCGAGGGGTTGTCTGTGTATTTATCATATTTCTTTTTTCTCGTTGTCAATTGCATATTTTTGTGCAAATTTTACCAACTTATCTTCTACCTTTGCAAGCCTTGCGTCAAGCAAAAATATTTTGATGAACAGCAAAAATATTATTGCGACAAAAATAAAGTTTGACGGTGCCTCAAAACCTATTGTTGATGAAAGCCAATAAACCGCTTTCGGAAATATGCTCATCAATAAAAGAAGCAGACAAAAAACAAGCCAATACAATGTATCGCCGATTTTAAACTGTGACTTTTTGATTTTTTTGAATACAAAAACGAGCGTGACAACGCTTGAAAAAATCAGAGTAATTATCAAGCCTCTATTCA
This sequence comes from uncultured Eubacteriales bacterium, assembly GCA_934445015.1. Classification (GTDB taxonomy): domain Bacteria; phylum Bacillota; class Clostridia; order Oscillospirales; family Acutalibacteraceae; genus UBA737. The sequence goes on from CAKSDJ010000001.1 coordinate 81,500, forward strand.
TTTTGCTTACCCCTTTCTGAACCACTGTAAAATCAGGATCGAAATAAACATTCTGAGCATATAATTTGTCGCGTTTGCAAAATTGAGATAACTTTCACCGGCGATACGGTCGTGCATTTCAACCTGAACTTCCTTAAAAGATGAACCTGACCTTATAAGCAGTGCCACCGTGTCGGGTTCGGGGCCCATATCCGCCGCAAATGCCAATTTTTTTATAATTGTTCTGTCAAACATTCTCATACCCGACGTAGGGTCTTTTATTGTTTTTCCGGTTGTCATTTTTATCGCAAACTGTATAAGGTTGCTGCCAAGCATTCTGAGTGACTTCGGCTTTTTTTCATCTACAAAGCGCGAGCCTATCACTATGCTGCAGCCTTTTTCAACCTCGTCAGCCATTTTTTGTATATATTTAGGGTCGTGCTGACCGTCGCCGTCAAACTGGATAGCAACATCATAATCATTTTTATAGGCAAACAGCATACCTGTCTGAACCGCTGCGGCAAGACCCAGATTTACGGGATGGCTTACAAAATGATATCCCCTGTTTATACATATCTCTTCAGTATTGTCACGCGAACCGTCATTCACAATAAGATAGTCATATTGCGGACATTCGCGTTTTACGGTTGTTATGACACGCTCTATGTTTTCGCCCTCGTTATACGCCGGAATAATTATAAGAACCTTCAATTTTATCCTCCGTTAATTTTTTAATTGGATTTATCCGATTAAATATTATTACTTTTTTCGCTGTTGGAATAAATTTTGACTAAAAATTCCGCTATGAACCGAGGCCAGAATTTCAAAAACATATCATAGTCTTCTTTTGAGCGCACGTTGTCGCCGATTATTTCGGTAGTGGCAGATTCATTGTGTATGCGGTGGCACATAAGCGGCTGTTTGTTATACACAAAAGAGCCTTTTTTGCGCGACTGAATTTCCCACTGCTGCCAGTCTATATTGCTCAAATAATCGTTGGTAAACGGGCTGTCGCCGACTTTTTGTTTAACAAACGTAACCGAGGGGCAACATATTGGGCACCCTAATGAGAGTATTCTTCTGCGAACCCAACGGCTTGTCCCGAGCCGCCTTATTTTAAGCGGTGACAACATAAACATTTTGACTTTTAAAAGCGTATTGTCATAAACTTTTTTACCGTTTCGCAATTCGCCGTATGAGCAAAAAT
>CAKSDJ010000002.1 GCA_934445015.1 uncultured Eubacteriales bacterium
CGCACCGTAGAAATCTCATCTTGAATGTCTGCAATTTTACTGCGGTATTCATCCGAGAGGTTTTGGTCGGCGTTGCTCAGGAATTGACCGTTGTATTTTATCCGGCAGAGGGGGATGCCGTCCGAGGACACCTCCAACCATCCGTTGCCGTCCGTCTTGGTGTCGTACCGATCCCTGAGCCGTTTGGATAATTCTTTCTGTAGCATATCTGATTTCTCCTTTTTAGGGTAATAAAAAAGGCAGATAGATTTTTGCTTTCTATCTGCCTTGCGTATCATTATTCGGTTGTGTGAGAGTTCAAGACATCCAACAAAGGGAAAACATCATTTTTATATCTGTCAAAACGGTTCGCGGAAATTTTGCCGTATAAACGGTGAAAACCCCGATAAAATCGGGGTTTTCACGGGCTACATCTATTTTGTAGCCCTTTTATGGCTGGGGAATAGGGATTCGAACCCCAACAAACAGAGTCAGAGTCTGTCGTGCTACCGTTACACAATTCCCCAATATTTAATTTAGCAATAAACATTATACCGCAAATTTAAAATAAGTCAAGATTTTTTTCAAAAACAGGCAAAAAAATGAGTTCCGCCTTGCCGTAACTGCTTAATGATAACCTGAATTTATTTTCAGGTGGGTTTTCGCCAGACGGTTTCGCGCTCCCTTCTTCCGAACTCGGCACCGCCGCGGGAGGTCTGCAAACCCGCCGCCTGAGCAGAAATCCCTTTTTAGTATCTTGTAGGGTTATATAAGCAAAGATTCGCGCACAAGGCAGAACATATATTATTATTGCTCGTCTATTTCAAAAAAATCCTCAAGCCGGTCAACAAATGCGTCGGCAACCGTTTCGTACTCGTCGTCGTCCTCAATTTCGCAGAAATATTCTTCACCGTTTTCCTCTTCAACCTTAACAATAACCAGCTCGCCCGAATCTTCAAGCATTTTTTGCGGGTCCTCATAGGTCGGCAGCAACGCAAGGTATCTTGCGGTATCGGTTTCAATTGCGTCCAAAACCTCAAAATTATACTCCTTGCCGTCATCGTCGGTCAGCGTAATAAGGTCGGGGTTGTAATCTTTATCTTTTATATCGTTGCTCATAAAAAATCCTCCGCTCGGTATCTTTAACTCATATTATTTTAACCTAAATTTCACTTTCAGTCAATAGAATAGTTTGCCAAACGCCTCAAAAAACAAAACTTTTTAAAAGTTATAAAAAATATATAAAAATTATTAACTTTATACTTGACAAAATGTTGATTATCGCTTATAATATAGATGACAAAAGAGAAAGGAGCGGTAAAACGCTATGAAGGAAAATCCACCTGCAAATTCAGAAAAATAAATTGAGAGGTGTGAGTCCGATGTACAGGTAACCGTAAACGCAAAACCATATTAAAGCAAAGCGGTGAGTCCGAAAGTTCAGTCAGATTTTAATTTAAAACTATAAATTTATAAAGGCGTCAGTCCGAAAATTTAATCGGTTTTATTTTAATCAAAATAATTACAGACGGTGAGTCCGATGTTCAGTTAAAAATATGTTACGTTCCGCGTAGGACGCGGTGAATATAGATTTAACGATAAAATAAAGTAAATAATACGGCAACCCCCACGGTCAGAAACCGTGAGGGTTGTTTTTTGTTTGTAAAAAAAGTTATCGGCAGTATAATCCGCATTATGTTCAGGCGGCGTTTGCCGCCGTTTTAATTTGCCTTATCGAGTTCAAACCAAAAAGTCACGCCGTCTTCGGTGTTATAAACACCGCACCGATTACGGTGTATATTCATAACCGCGCTCACTATTGAAAGTCCTAATCCGAAACGGCTGTTATCTCGCTTGTGCGAGTCGTCGCCGCGGTAAAAACTTTGCCAGATATACGGCATAATTTTTTCATCTATATGGCTGCCGGTGTTGTGTACACATATCCGTATTTTGCCGTCGCTCGGCGTTGCGGTAATAAGTATTTCTCCGCCTTCTGCGGTATGTGACTTGGCGTTTTCGAGGTAGGCCTTCATAACCTGCTCTATCTGGGTCTTATCGGCAAACACAAGTGTGTTTTTGCTTATTCTGTTTTCAACCGTTAAACCGGTGTCTTTGAAAATTCTGCCGAGCATCATATCTGTCATATCGCTTATATCAAAATTTTTAAACTGCGCCGGTATCTGCCCCGATTCATATTTCGAAAGTTCAAGTATGCTTAAAACCAGATTGTTCATTCTGCGGCTCTCATCGATTATGGTATCGCAGTAGTTTTCGCGCTTTTCGCCGTTAACATTAAGTTTAAGACCCTCGGCATAGCCGCTTATTATGGATATAGGCGTTTTGAGTTCGTGAGAAACATTGGCGACAAAGGTTTTGCGCATTTTGTCGAGTTCGCGTTCAAGTTCGATCTCGTTTTGCAGTTTTGCGTTTGTTGCTTTAAGGTCTTTAAGCGCTCCGGACAGCGATTTTGACATCTCGTTTACCGAATTTGCGAGCTGACCTATTTCATCGCGGCGGTTTACGTTTATGGTGCGGTCAAATTTAAGGTCTGCCATATCGCGCGTTATTTCATTCATTTGCGTAAGCGGCTCCGAAAAACGTTTTGCAAAAATAATTATCCAAATAATAGACAGTGCAAGGCAAACAACGGCGATAACGCTTATAAATTCGTTTGCTGTTTCGGAAGATGATACAAGCAACTGCTTTTGAATTTTGACTTCGGCATAAATGCCCGAATCGATCTCTTTTCTGCAAAGCAGAAATTCACTTTTGTCAAAGCGGCGAACGGCCTCTTCATAAACAATTCCGTCTGAAAGATTTTTTGTTTTGACCGTAACAAGTTCTTCGTGCGACATAACAAAATCGGTTCGGCCCGTTATCAGAAAATCCATCATCTGTGTGCCGTGTGTGGTGTATTTTATGTTGCCGTAAAGGTCATATATTTCAACGTCAAAATTATGATTTTCAACTATATCGGTAAGCAGTTCGGATACTGCGGATCTGTCAGAAAGGTCAATGTTTTCAAGCCTGTTTATTTGCGATATCAGGGCGTTTTTCTGCCTCAGACAAAAAAACTTTGAAAGCAGTGCCGTGTTGCAAAGCATAAGTATAATTACAAACGCCGCAAATATTGCCGTGACTTTTAAAAAAATGTTAAACCACAGTTTGTTTTTAAGTGCCGCAATTTTTTCAGCCTTAAACTTCAAGTTTATACCCCATTCCGTATACGGTTTTAAGGTGAGTTGCACCGTAAGAGCCGAGTTTTGTGCGCAAACGCGCTATGTGTGAGTCAACAGTGCGTTCGTCGCCGTAATAATCGTATCCCCAGACCCTTGTCAGTAACTGATCGCGTGAGAGCACCCTGCCTGCGTTGTCATAAAGCGCGCAAAGCAGTTCGAATTCTTTGAGGGTAAGTTCAAGTAATTCGCCGTTTGCATAAACGGTAAAAGCGTCGTGGTCTATCTGCAGTTCGTTTTTTTGTTTTGTGCTTTCGCTGCCCGAATCGCTTAGTTTTAAAAGTGCTTCCACCCTTTTTACAAGCACTGCCGGTGAAAACGGCTTTGTGACATACTCGTTAATGCCAGAGCCGAACCCCTCTAACATATCAAATTCTTCACTTCGCGCCGACAGCATTATAATCGGCATATCCGAAAATTTGCGTATCTCTCTTGTAAGTTCCCAGCCGTCCATTTCGGGCATCATAATGTCAACTATTGCAAGATCAATGCTGCCGTCTTTTGCTTTTTCAAGGGCTGATACGCCGTCGTATGTGCGTACCGTATCAAAGCCCGAATTTTCTAAAAAATCTCCTATCAGGGTTACTATTCTTTCTTCGTCGTCTGCAATAAGCACGGTTTTGTTTGCCATATAAATCACCCCTTATAAAATAAACAAAAAACTTTATAATTTTTTTAAGTTTCTGTTAACACTCAATATTTTATCACGATGTATAAAAAAAGTAAATCAAAACAACTTGTAATGGAAATAAATATATGTTAAAATATAATATATTTTATATAAGGAGCAGTATGCCTTGTCATTTCCTCTTGAAAATATCAGAAATTTTTGTATAGTAGCTCATATTGACCACGGCAAGTCAACACTTGCCGACCGTTTGCTTGAACTGACGCAGTCGGTAAGCGAGCGCGATATGGAAGCGCAGATACTTGACAGTATGGATTTAGAGCGCGAGCGCGGAATAACTATCAAAGCGCACGCGGTAACGCTTTATTACACCGCTGCCGACGGCAAAGAATATGAACTCAACCTTATAGACACACCGGGTCACGTTGACTTTAATTATGAAGTCTCGCGTTCGCTTGCCGCCTGCGAGGGCGCAATTCTGGTGGTGGACGCTTCGCAGGGCATCGAGGCGCAAACTCTTGCAAATACATACCTTGCGGTAGATCACGGGCTTGAAATTTTGCCGGTAATAAACAAAATCGATCTGCCTTCTGCCGACCCTGACAGAATCAAGGCTGAAATTGAGGATATTATAGGCATACCTGCAGATGACGCGCCGCTTATATCGGCTAAAACCGGCGCAAACGTTGAGCAGGTGCTTGAACTTATAGTTAACGGCGTTCCGGCGCCTGAGGGCGACCGCACCGCGCCGCTCAAAGCGCTTATATTCGACTCATACTATGACGCGTACAAGGGAGTTATAGTTTACTTCAGAGTAGTTTCGGGCAGCATTAAGAGCGGTGATAAAATAAAAATGATGGCAACCGGCGCTGATTTTGATATAGTTGAACTCGGCCGCAAACGCGCCACTGCTTTTGAAACCTGCGATTGCCTTGAGGCCGGCGAAGTAGGTTATCTTGCAGCGTCTATAAAAACCGTAAGCGAAGCGCGCGTCGGCGATACAATTACACACTCCGACAGACCTGCAGATGCACCGCTTGAAGGCTACCGGGCCGCAAAACCCGTTGTTTTTTGCGGTATATATCCGGCAGACGGCGCAAAATATCCCGACCTTCGCGATGCGCTCGAAAAACTGCAGCTTAATGATGCGTCACTGCTTTTTGAGGCAGAAACTTCGCAGGCATTGGGTTTTGGTTTCAGGTGCGGTTTTTTGGGCCTTTTGCATATGGAAATATTAGAAGAGCGCCTTGAACGCGAATACAACCTTGATATTATTACAACCGCGCCGAGCGTGCAGTATGAATTTGTGCTTACAAACGGGGAAAAAATATTTGTTGACAATCCTACAAATTACCCCGACCCTGCCGTTATATCCGAGGCGCTTGAACCCGTTGCAAACGTTCATATTTATTCACCGAGCGAATACGTCGGCACAATTATGCAGCTTTGTGAGGATCGCCGCGGCGACTATAAAGATATGAAATATATGGGCGACCGCGTTGATATACACTATATTTTGCCTATGGGCGAAATAGTATACGACTTTTTTGACGCGCTCAAAAGCCGTACAAAGGGCTACGCGAGTTACGATTACGAACCTGCCGGATACCAAAAGTCAAACCTTGTAAAACTTGACGTTATGCTTGCCGGCGACACAGTAGACGCGCTGTCGTTTATTGTTCACTCGTCAAACGCATACGCACGTGCGCGCCGCATTGCCGAAAAGTTAAAAGAGTTTATACCGCGGCAGCTTTTTGAGGTTCCCGTTCAGGTGGCGGTTGGCGGCAAAATAATCGCACGCGAAACCGTAAAGGCGATGCGAAAAGACGTGCTCGCAAAATGCTACGGCGGCGACATAACCCGTAAAAAGAAACTGCTCGAAAAACAAAAAGAGGGCAAAAAGAAAATGCGTAAACTCGGCTCGGTAGAAGTGCCTAAAGACGCATTTATGGCAGTACTTAAACTCGATGAATAAATCAATTTGTAAAGAAGGCTTAATTTATGACCGAAAAAAGAAAAAAGGCAATCATACGCAGAAGGATTTTTATAGCAATCGTTGCGGCTGTTTTGGCAGCGTTTATAGCAATCGTTGCGGTTGTGGTTGTCGCACTTAAAGACAAGGGCAAGCAGACAAACAATGAAAGCGGCGTCTCGTCACAGGACACGGTTTCTGTTTCCGATACTCAGGTAAGCGAGCCTGCCTCATCGCAGGATAACATGTCGCAGTCGGAACCTGCCGCAACAGCGTCATCTGCATCTAAAACCGATGATACAAAAAGCAGCACACCGTCGCAAACGGCGGATACTCCGCAAAACACAAGCAAACCGGTTGACACAAATCTTGACCCCGATTTCGGCAGATTGCTGCTTATAAACGGTGAAAATCCGTTGCCCGATGAATACGACACCGCCGTTCGGCAGTATTTGGTTGAAATTGACAGCAAATACCGCAACAACAATTACGTAACGCAAATACACCGTGACGTTTATCCTTATATAACGGCTATGGTGGCGGCGGCTCAGGCAGACGGCGTTGATCTCAAAGTTTGGTCGCCGTTCCGCAGTTATTCAATACAAAACGATCTGTTCCAAAGGCAGGTAGCCCGTATGGGCGGCGATGAGCAAAAGGCTGCTACGGTGGTAGCACGCCCCGGAACCAGCGAACACAACACCGGTCTGTGTGCCGACTTTAATATGGCGGATGATGCTTTTGAAAGTAAGCCGATGTATAAGTGGATGTGCGAAAACGCCGAAAATTACGGATTTATCCTGCGCTACCCCAAGGATAAACAAAGCGTAACAGGCGTAATTTATGAGTCGTGGCATTGGCGCTTTGTAGGCATAAATAACGCAAAAGAGATAAATAAACTCGGTGTAACTCTTGAAGAATACGTAAAGATGAAAAACCTTGACCCTAAAATGGATATGTACGGCGACGACGATTACAAGGGCAATCAGTGAGTGACGTATTACAATCAACGGCACAAAAAAAGGCAAAAACTATTATTTGCAGGCACAGCGGTGTAATAACCGCCGCCTTGACAAACCAACCTTTTTGGAGGAACGCTTTTTATGGATTTTAAGCAATTTTTCAGTCAGATCAAAGGTAAAAAAATCGCTATGTGCGGCATAGGCGTAAGTAATACGCCGCTTATTTTGAACTTTTTAAAACAGGGCGCGCGGGTCATTGCCTGCGACCGCAGAGAGCGCGAACAAATAGGCAAAATAGCCGATGAACTCGAAAATGCCGGTGCAGAACTTAAACTCGGCGAAAAATATCTCGATAACCTTGAAGTAGATATTATTTTCAGAACGCCGGGTATGAATTTTCACCTGCCCGAACTTGAAAAGGCACGCAAACGCGGAATTGCCGTAACAAGCGAGATGGAGGTCTTTTTTGACCTTTGCCCCGCAACTGTTTTTGCGGTTACGGGTTCTGACGGCAAAACCACCACAACAACACTTATAGCAAAAATGCTTGAGGCCGAGGGCAAGCGCGTGTTTGTAGGCGGCAACATAGGTATGCCCCTTTTGCCCGAAATCGAAAACATTACGGCTGATGATTTTGTTGTGGCTGAGTTATCGTCTTTCCAGCTTATATCAATGCGTAAAAGTCCCGATATTGCGGTTGTTACAAACGTGGCGCCCAATCATCTTGACGTGCATAAGGATATGGATGAATACGTTGAAGCAAAAAAGAATATTCTGCTTCATCAGAACGCTTTTTCGCGAACAGTTCTTAACCGTGATAATGATATCACCGAATCTTTCAGAAAAGATGTGCGCGGTCAGAGCCTCGGTTTCAGTATGAAACGCCGCCTTAACAACGGCGCGTGGCTCGATTGCGACGGCGTGCTCCATATGGCATACAGGGGCATCGACGTGCCTGTTATAGACCGTAAAGAGATTGCGGTTCTGGGTGACCACAACGTTGAAAATTATCTTGCCGCAATTACCGCAGTTTGGGGATACGTGGGCGTTGACAGCATTTGTAAGGTGGCGCATGAGTTCGGCGGCGTTGAACACCGTATAGAATTTGTGCGTGAAATAAACGGCGTAAAATATTATAACGATTCTATCGCTTCAAGCCCCACAAGAACCATTGCCGGTCTTAAAGCGTTTGACCAAAAGGTTATCCTTATAGCCGGCGGTTATGATAAACATATTCCGTTTGAACCGCTTATGCCGTATCTTGTCGACAGGGTAAAAACTCTCTACCTGTGCGGCGACACCGCCGATAAAATAGAAAAATGTCTCCGCGATTACAGCGGATACAAGGGCGACCCCCAAATCGTAAGGGTAGCAAACATTGACGAGGCAGTAACAGCGGCGCACAAAACCGCGGTTGCCGGCGATATAGTAACTTTAAGCCCCGCCTGCGCAAGTTTTGACGCATATCCTAACTTTGCAGCCCGCGGAAATCATTTTAAAGAGTTGGTGAATAACCTTTAATGAGTATTGAAAACACGCTTTTTGAATTGTCCGAAGCGGTAGGAATAGGCAATATAACCGAGGCGTCAGACAAGGCATTTAAAATATTGTCGGATTTTGCCGAATGCAGACGCACCGGCGCTCTTACCGTAATCGGCGAAATACGCGGCAAAAGCGATTATACGCTTATGCTTGACGCCCATATAGATGAAGTGGGTTTTGTTGTGACCGATATTGACAGCGACGGCTTTTTAACCGTTAAAAACTGCGGCGGCATTGATTTTGGCAGCCTGCCGGCAAGGCCGGTTATAATTCACGGCAGTCAAAGGGTAAACGGTGTCTTTTGCAGCACACCTCCGCACCTCGGCGGAAACACCGAATACGGCGACGTTTCGGCTTTAAAAATCGACAGTTTGTTAGGCGCAAAAGCAAAAGAAATAATAAGCGTGGGCGATTTTGTAACTTACAGCCAAAAACCGGCACACTTGTGCGGAAGCAGAGTAACAGGCAAAAGCATTGACGACCGCGCAGGCGTGGTCTGCCTTTTAGAGGTTGCAAAAAGGCTTTCAAAAAAGCAGTTGCCGTTTAACGTTGTTTTTGCCCTTACCGATATGGAGGAGTTGGGCACCCGCGGCGCAAAAACCGCCGCGTTCGATATTTCACCCGACGAGGCTATGGTAATAGACGTTTCATTTGCCGAAGGCCCCGACGTTACCGAAGATTGCGGCAAAATGGGCGAAGGCGCAATGATAGGCGTATCCCCCGTTCTTGACAAAAATATTTCAAAACGGTTGATATCTTTGGCAAAAGAAAAAAATATTCCTTATCAGTGTGAGGTTATGAACGGCAGAACAGGCACCAACGGCGACGTTATTTCGGTTTCTAAAAGCGGTGTAAAAACTTCGCTTGTTTCAATTCCGATAAGCAATATGCACACCGATGTTGAAACGGTCGACATTAAAGACATAGAATCGGTTTGCGATTTGATTGAACAGTATATTCTTAACGGAGACAGCGCATTATGATTGAACTTTTAAGAAAATTATGTATGACAGACGGCATTTCGGGCGATGAAGGTTCGGTGCGCGATATAGTTATTTCGCAGATAAAGGATTGCTGCGAGTATAAAGTCGACAACCTCGGCAATATAATCGCTTTTAAAAAAGGTAAAAACAGGGCGCAAAAAAAGGTTCTGACCGACGCGCATCTTGATGAGGTAGGCTTAATTATAACAAGTATTGAGCCAAACGGTTTTTTGCGTTTTAAAACCGTGGGCGGCATAGACCCCACCGTGCTGGCGTTTCGCCGTGTGCTGATAAACGGCAAAACAACAGGCGTTATAGGCGGCAAACCCGTGCATTTAAAAACAGCGGATGAACGCAAGGCGGCACCCGACGTAAAAAATCTTTATATTGATATAGGCGCAACTTCAAAGGAATGTGCACAAACGCTTGTAAGCGAGGGCGACAGCGCCGTTATGTGCAGCGACTTTGTTGTGTGCGGCAGCAAAATTTTGACTAAGGCGCTTGACAACAGGGTTGGCTGCGCCGTAATTATCGACCTTTTAAAAAATGAGGCAGAGTACGATTTTTACGCAAGTTTTTCCGTTCAGGAGGAAATCGGGCTCCGCGGCGCAGGCGTTGCGGCATACAGCGTAGAGCCCGACAGCGCAATCGTAATCGACGGCACAACCGCCGCGGATATATCCGGCGTTGCCGACTGCAAAAAAATCTGTATTCAGGGTGAAGGCGCGGCTGTTTCTTTTATGGACGGCGCAACAAGTTACGACCGCGAATACTACAAAGCGGCACTTGCAAGCGGCATAAAATGCCAAAGCAAATGCGGCGTCACGGGCGGCAATAACGCAGGTGCAATACATTTAACGCGCAGCGGTGTCCGCACGGCGGCTTTGTCGGTACCGTGCAGATATATTCACTCTGCAGGCTCGGTTGCCGATATACGCGATATTGAAAGCTGCCGCGATCTTTTGCGTTATATGATAAATCAGATTGCCGGAAATAAAATATGATCTCGCTTACCGAAAATATACCGCAAACGTATCTTCCAAGGGCAGAGGTCATTAAAATCAACTGTAATTATAACTTATATAAAGATATTTCGCTTTTTTGGGTGCAAAATAACGGACAGGCAGTAATATCTATGTTAGACGGCAATATGACGGTGTATAACGTTGACTCTGATATTGACGAACTGCGTGAGTTTATAAAAGTTATATCGCCGCTTTCGGTTTTTTCTGATGCAGAAACTTTGAAAAGCCTTTTCGGCAATGATTTTCACCGCGTGTGCGTTATGCAAAGCAGATCGGGGTTTAAAAGCAGCGCCGTGTCAGACGTTTTAAACAGTCGCGAGATTTATGAGCTGCTTGACACCGACGGGTTGCATCTACCCCCTTATGAGAGTTTTGCGGTCGATTTTTGCTACCGGCTTAATCACGGATACTTAAAATATTTTGCAAAGCGTGGCGAATGTGCCGCCGTTTGCATAACCGACGGCGAAAATCTGCTGCTCAACGGCATAGCATCACACAAAAAGGGTATGGGCTCGGCGGCGCTTAAAGGCGTTTTGTCAATGTTTTGCAACAAATCCGCGCTTGCCGTGTGCGAACCCGACGTTTGCAAATTCTACACATCAAACAATTTTGAACATATATATGACTGCGGATACCGGAGGTAACAGTTTTGAATTATTTTAAATTCAGTGAAACCATTGAAAAATACAGCGCTCTTGCAACCGCAAAGGCAGAAGAGTGCTTTAAAAATATAGATAGCATCACCGAGTACAACCAAACAAAGGTGCTTAATGCTTTTATAAAAAACAGAGTGAGCGAAACCCATCTCGGAACTTCAACAGGCTACGGTTACGGCGACATAGGCCGCGACAACTTAGACCGTGTTTTTGCCGACTGTATGGGCGCCGAAGATGCAATAGTGCGCCATTCGTTTGCGTCGGGCACACATACCCTTACGGTTGCCTTGTTCGGCATTTTGCGGCCGGGCGACCGTGTACTTGTGCTTACGGGCAGACCTTATGACACAATTATAGGCGTGTTTGGGTTTGAGGGTCATACCGACGGCTCACTTGTCGATTTCGGTGTTGAGTATCATCAGATCGACCTCTTGCCCGACGGCACCCCCGATATAAACGCCATACGCTCAGAACTTGCATGGGGCGATTACAAAATGGCATATATACAGCGCTCTCGCGGATACAGTCTGCGGCCAAGCCTTACAATAGACAAAATAGCCGAACTTTGCAAAGCGGTAAAAGAAGTATCGCCAAAAACGGTTATTATGGTAGATAACTGTTACGGAGAATTTGTCGAAACGCGTGAACCCACCGAGGCAGGCGCCGACATAATAGCCGGTTCGCTTATAAAAAATGCGGGCGGCGGCATTGCCCCCACGGGCGGATACATTGCCGGCAAGTCAAAATACATTGAAATGTGCGCAAACCGCATGACCGCCCCCGGCGTAGGCCGCGAGGTCGGCGCGTCGCTCGGTCACAACCGCGAACTTTATATGGGGCTCTTTTCGGCACCGCACGTTACGGGTGAGGCGCTCAAAACCGCAGTGTTTGCAGCGGCTCTTTTAGAACTTCTGGGTTATAAGGTATCTCCTGCGTACAATGAAAAACGCGCCGATATTATACAAAGCGTAATTTTAAACACCCCTGAGGCGCTTATCGCTTTTTGCCGCGGTATGCAGTCGGGCGCACCGGTAGATTCATTTGTGCTGCCCGAACCCTCGGCAATGCCGGGTTATGACGATGAGGTAATTATGGCGGCGGGCGCTTTTACACTCGGTTCTTCAATCGAACTTTCGGCAGACGCACCGCTCAGAGCGCCTTATGCTGCGTGGATGCAGGGCGGACTTAACTTTCACAGCGCAAAAACCGGCGTGTTGCTTGCAGTGCAAAGTATGTGCAACAGCGGCACATTAAAAATAAAAGACGTTAAACCCTGACAGGAGGAATAGTTTTGAACAAGATATTTGAAGGCAAAATATATGATATTCTTCCCAAAACGGACGGCATTATTTTTTCATATCAAAAGGCGCATATTGATGACGGCGAGGTTGTCTGGTTTAAAATGCTGTCGCTTGAAAACGCCCTTATGACCGATGTCGGCAAAAACATTTATTGGAATATAAAATTCGGCGGCAATTATGAGGCGGCGGTTAAAACCGTTAAAAATTTTGTTGCCGTAAAATCCGTAATACTGCCGGGCAACAGGCTGTTTTTATGCGATGATGACGGACAGGCATTTGTTATAGACTCAGACGGTTCTGTAAACCTTGTAGGCGAACTTAAATACCGTGATAAAGCCCCAAGCGGAATTGCCTTTCACCAAAACAGCATTTGGGCAAGTTTTGCCGACCGCAACGTTTTAATGCGTTTTAATATAAACACAATGCGCGCAGAACTTCGTATAGGCGGCAAAAACTCACCTTTTGATAAACCTTATGGTATTTATATCGACGGCGATGACGCCTATGTAAGCAACAGCGGCTCAAAAAATCTTGTTAAAGTAAATTTAAAAAACTACACGGTAGAAGAACGCTACAATTTTGAAGAACCCATACGCTCTTATATAAAATCCGGTAATTATGAATTTGTATTGCTCGATTCGGGGCTGTATGTAATATAAAACAGGAGTGTTAAAATGCTTGAAAAAACAATAATACTTAAAGACTTTGACGCCGTCAGAAAATTTGTTGATATAGCAAATCAAAAGGATTACGATATTGAACTTTTATCGGGCAAATATGTGGTAAACGCAAAGTCGATAATGGGCGTTTTCAGTTTAGACCTTACCAAACCCATTGTTATGGTGGCGCACACCGATATGCAGGCAGAATTACAAAATCAAACGGCTCAGTTTGAATATATACAAACAAAGAAACATCAGTAAAACTATGACAGAAAATTTTTTAAAACTCAGACAACAGCTTATAAAAAAAGATTTCGACAATATGAACGACCGCCAGTTTGAGGCGGTCACAACAACCAAAGGCGCCCTGCTTGTGCTTGCTGGCGCAGGCAGCGGTAAAACTACCGTGCTTGTAAACCGTATCGCAAACCTTGTAAAATACGGCAATGCGGCAAACAGTGATTTTGTTCCGCCTTTTACCGAAGACGACATTGCCGCCGCGAACGATTATATTGCCGGCAAACGCAACGACCTGCCGCATGGCGTTTTTTCGGTCGATGCTCCCCGCCCGTGGGAGATCCTTGCAATTACGTTTACAAACAAGGCAGCGAACGAGTTAAAAGAGCGCATAGCGGCAAAACTCGGCGAAAGCGCCGACGGTATATGGGCAGGCACGTTTCACAGTATCTGCGGAAAAATTCTGCGTATGAACGCCGAAAGAATAGGTTTTACCTCACACTTTACGGTGTACGATACAGATGACCAGAAAAGACTTATAAAAAACATAATGAAAGATATCGGAACAGATGAAAAAATGTTCCCCGTAAGAAGTGTCATGTCGGTAATTTCATCTTCAAAAGACGCGCTTGTTACACCCGAAGAGTTCAGCGAGACCGCAGGCAGCGACTACCGCAGGCAGGTTATCGCAAAACTTTATAAAGAATACCAAAAACGGCTTAAAGCGGCAGACGCCATGGATTTTGACGATATGATAAACCTTACCGTAAAACTGCTTAGTGAAAACCCCGACGTTTTAGACCATTACGGCAATAAGTTCAAATACATAATGGTAGACGAATATCAGGATACAAACCATGCCCAGTACGAACTTGTAAGGCTTCTTGCAAGCGTTTACGGCAATCTTTGCGTTGTGGGCGATGACGACCAAAGCATTTACCGTTTCCGCGGCGCCACAATTGAAAACATTCTGAATTTTGAAGACGATTATGACTCGGCAAAAACCATCCGCCTTGAGCAAAATTATCGCTCGTCCGGCAATATACTTGCCGCCGCAAACAAGGTCATAGCCAACAACCGCGGCAGAAAAGGCAAAAATCTTTGGACCGACAGGGGCGACGGAGAACGCATAAATATATACACCGCCGAGGATGAACGCGGCGAGGCGCGTTATGTTGCCGACCGCATACTCGAAAGCGTAAGAAACGGTGCCCGTTTTTGCGACCACGCCGTGCTTTACCGTATGAACGCCCAGTCCGCTTCAATAGAAAACGTGTTTGCGCGAAGCGGCATTTCATACAGGGTAATAGGCGGTATGCGCTTTTATGAGCGCAAAGAAATACGCGATGTTCTGGCGTACCTCAACCTTGTAAACAATAACAGTGACGATATCCGCCTTCGCCGCATTATAAATGAACCGAGGCGCGGCATAGGCGATACAACTTTAAATCATGCGGCAGAAATTTCGGCACAATTGGGGCAAAGCCTTTTTGAAACGCTTGATAACGCCGACCAGTTCAGCGCGCTGTCACGCGCGGCAGCAAAACTCAGAGAGTTTTGCAGTATGATAAAATCGCTTACAACCGACGCAGAAGAACTTTCAATAAGCGAACTGCTTGTCGAAGTTCTTGAAAAAACAGGTTACCGTTTGAGCCTTACCGATGATTCCGACCCCAAAAACGCCGATAGGCTTGCCAACGTTGATGAGTTTGTAAACACTGTAAAACAGTACGAACTTGAAAATGACGAACCTTCGCTTTCTGCATTTCTTGAAGAGATTGCCCTTGTAAGCGATATCGACTCAATGAATGAAGACGAGGATAAGGTCACGCTTATGACTGTTCATTCGGCAAAGGGCCTTGAGTTTGAAAAGGTCTATCTTATCGGACTTGAAGAAGGCATTTTCCCCGGAAATCAGTCGATTTACGGCGGCGAGTCCGAAATTGAGGAGGAGCGCCGTCTTATGTATGTTGCAATTACCCGTGCAAAACGCGAACTTACGGTAACAAACGCCTCGACCCGAATGATTTTCGGCTCTACAAACCGCAACGTACCTTCACGGTTTTTAAAAGAAATCCCCGATGAGTATTGCAACGTTTCGGCAGCCGTGCCGTCTTTTGCACAAAGCGGTTCGTTCGGCAGCGGATTTTCGGGTTCGGGTCGCAGATCTTCGGATTTCGGCGCATACACCCGCAGTTCTTACGGCGGCAATAAAATTTCAAAACCGTTCGGCAGTTATGCGGCAGAAAAAACCGTTGTTTCAACTGCGGCAAATTATACGCCCGGTCAGCGCGTCTGCCACAAAACTTTCGGTAACGGTATGATAGTCGCCGTATCGCCTATGGGCAGTGACACATTGCTTGAAATCGCGTTTGATAACGTAGGTACAAAAAAACTTATGGCGGCATACGCAAAATTAAAAATTCTGTAATATTTTTGCAGTATACTTCTGTTATCATATAAATATGGATTATATATTTTTCCGTTTAAAGGAAGTGTTTTTATGTTAGCACCGAGTTCGGTAATAAAAAAGACGGCAAAAACCGCGCTTTCAGGCAACTTTTTAAAGTCAGCTGCGGTCAGTTGCATTGCGGTCTTCACATATTTTATAGGCATTATCATTGCGTCTATGCTATCGCTTGTGGGCGGCGACGCTGCAACGATAGTCTTTTTGATTTTGTTTACCGTGTTTGTTTTTTCGCCCATAGCAATAGGATGCCTTTGCTATTTCCGCCGTTTGCTCTGGGGTCAGAATGACAGTGCTTTAATAGTTTTCAGGTATTTTTCGAGTAAAGATGAATACAAACGCGCTCTGCGGCTTACAATTATTCTGACGTTAAAATTGTTGGCGGCGGCACTTGCACTGTTTTTTCCGTCGTTGGTTGTAAGGGCGCTTTCAAGCGAGTGGTTTTACTCGGTGTTTGATCTGCCTGTGCCCGTCTGGACTTCAAGTCTGTGGACGCTTAATTCGATTTTAACAACGCTGGCATCGCTTTTGCTGTGTTTTGTTATGCTCAAATATTATATTTCGGTATTTTTGTTTGTAGGCGATGACAATATGCACCCTGCCGAGGCGGTAAATATGTCGGCTATTATTTCAAGACGCACGGGCGCAGACTTTTTCGGTCTTGTATGCAGTTTTATAGGCTGGATTTTACTGTCGCTGTTTGTCGCACCTTTAATATTCACCGTTCCGTATTTTTTGATGTCTTATTGTGTGCATTGCCGCTTTGCCGTAACCGCATACAACCGTGAAGTTGACAAATTTAATTTAAAAGATACACCTCACTACAGAGTGGATGAAATGTAATTATGAAAAACGCAGTATTTAAAATAATATATATTATTACGGCTGTGGTTGTTGTTATAAATCTTGTTTTTATTATAAAAGGCAGTATTTTTACCGATATTTCAAAACTGCCCGAAGGCACGCTCTCGTATTCCGATACATCTCCGTCGGGCGACCGTGTTCTTAACGTGTACGTTGTGAAAAACAATCTGGGTGTTGCCGTCAGGGGCGAAATAAAAACCGCAACGCAAAAATACAACGTTTTTTGGCAGGTAGGCTCCGACCTTGAAAACGCAGGTTGGGTAGATGAGCATAACGTTGTCATAAATGACATTACGCTCGACTCCGGCGATAAATTCGGTTATGACTGCCGCCGTGGATATTCGCTTTTTGACGAGGGCTCGCTTGCCGAAAATTCGCTCAGATTGGAAAGTTAGAAATACAGATATGAATAAAAACGATATAATAGAAATCACCATTACCGATATTTCGGCAGACGGCAGCGGAATAGGCAAATATAACGGTATGGCGGTGTTTGTTCCGCTTACCGCCGTGGGTGACTCGGTTGTTGCCAGAGTTTTAAAGGTTAAAAAGAACTACGCCTTTGCAAAAGCCGAACAAATAATACATCCGTCAGAACGCCGAACAAATATCGATTGCAGTGTTTTTAACCGATGCGGCGGCTGTGTTTTCAGACACATTGATTACCGCACCGAATGTGATATAAAGCAAAACCGCGTAGCCCAGACTATGCGCCGCATAGGCAAGGTGCAGTTTGACCCAAAACCTATCATTGCGGCAACAAACAGCAACAGGTACCGCAACAAGGCGCTTTATCCGGTTGCGAAAAACGGCGAACTCGGGTTTTACTCCAAACGTTCGCACAGGGTAATACCGTGCGGCGATTGCCTGCTCCACCCTAAAGAATTTGCCGACGCGGCAGATATATTTACAAACTTTGTACAAAAGCATAATATCTCGGTTTATGATGAAACGACCCAAAGGGGACTTTTAAGGCACTTTTATTTGCGCTACGGTTTTAAAACGGGCGAGATTATGGTCGGCGTTGTTATAAACGGCAGCGAACTGCCCGAAGCCGATCAACTTGTAAACCGCCTCAAAACAAAATTCGGCGACAACCTTAAAAGTGTGATACTTAACATAAACACAAAAAATACAAACGTTGTTTTGGGTGATAAAAACGTAACCGTTTACGGACGCGGTTATATATACGATATTCTTTGCGGCGTAAAGGTAAGAATTTCGCCCCAATCGTTTTATCAGGTCAATAACGCCATGGCTGAAAAACTTTACAAAAAAGCCGCCGAATACGCAGAACCCGATGGCAAAAATATTCTCGACCTTTATTGCGGCGCCGGCACAATAGGGCTTTCTATGGCTCATGAGGCAAAAAGCGTTATCGGGGTAGAAATAATATCATCTGCCGTAAAAGACGCCCGTATTAACGCCGGGCAAAACAACATTACAAACGCGCGCTTTATATGCGGCGATGCCTCTGACGCAGCAGAAAAACTTGAAAATGACGGCATATTAACCGATGTTGTGATTTTGGATCCGCCGCGAAAAGGTTGCGACGAATCTCTTTTAAAAACCGTGGCGCTCGGTTTTGCACCGCAAAAAATAGTTTATGTTTCGTGCGACGTTGCAACACTTGCACGCGATGCGGCAATTTTGGAACAATTCGGATTTGAACTTAAAGAATACACGCCGGTCGACCTTTTTCCGAGAACGGCACACGTTGAAACGGTATGCCTGTTTGATAAGAAATAAGAGTCGGCAATACGGGGGTTTATTATGAAAAAGGCGCTGATTACCGCCTTGCTTTTGTGCGGTATTATAATTTTAACAACGGCAGGCTGCGGCAAAAAAACAGACAGCGACAATTTTGACGCCGGTAAAAAAATAGACGTAATAATAAATAACGGACCGCAAATGTCATCGAACCCGTTTGATTACGTTAAAGCAAGCCAAAAAGAGTATGACGAACTGTTAAAACACCCCAAAGAAACGTTTGAGTATTCGATCAAAGAATTGATTAAAACAGATGCGGGGCTGGGATTAAAAAGTTATATAGAAGCGCTGCTCTGCCAAGAGATAAACCGTAATTTTGAATATGATTTTGAAACCGCAAATGACTACCTTGAAAATTACAAAAAATTTTTAGAAAACGGTGAAGCGGATTTTAATTCGTATGATGAATATTCAAAAACGCTGATTGACGGTTCTGCCGATATCGAAAATTCAGTGCTTTGACGTGAAATACGGCAGTTTGCGCTTAAAAGCGGTGCCGCGCCCTTTAAACCTTAAACCGACAAGCGCAATTCTTAATAAAATTTAAATTTTAGACGTAAGCAAAGTAAAAACGCCGCTGTTTGGGGCGCTTTTATTTTGCTTATAATTTTATATTCCGCCGCATAATCATATTTGTAGGGGGAATACGTATGAAGCATTTAAAAATTTTTATATCGTCAATATTGTGTATGGGGTTAATGTTTACCGCCTCTTTAAACATTTGTGCCGCCACCGTTTCAAGCGAGTGCGACATTTCGGATATAGAGGTCCCGATAGACGCCGCGGTTACCGACGCCGCAATCGGCACCACACTCGAAATAAAGGCAAAATCGGCAATACTTATGGAGGTAAACACAGGCGAAATTTTGTATGAGATGAACCCGGATGAGCAAATGCCGCCGGCGTCCATTACAAAAATAATGTCGCTGCTTCTTGTTATGGAGGCAATAGACCGCGGCGAAATGTCACTTGAAGACGTTGTTTCGGCAAGTGAGCACGCCTGCAGTATGGGCGGTTCTCAAATCTGGCTCGAACCGGGTGAGAGTATGACGGTAGACGATTTGCTTAAAGCGGCTGTTATCGCTTCGGCAAATGATGCCACCGTGGCGCTCGGCGAACAGATTGCCGGCAGTGAAGAAGGCTTTGTTGCAATGATGAACCGCCGTGCCGAAGAACTCGGTATGACAAATACAAAATTTATGAACGCCACAGGCCTCGACGCCGACGGGCATATATCAACGGCGCACGACGTTGCGATTATGTCGGCTGAACTTATAAAACATCCGCTTATAAAAAATTATTCTACCGTTTGGATGGACACCCTGCGCGACGGTGGAAGCGAACTTGTAAATACAAACAAACTTGTCAGATTTTATAAAGGCACAACAGGTCTTAAAACGGGTACAACATCAGGCGCAGGATATTGCCTTTCTGCCACTGCCGAGCGAAACGGGCTTAATCTTGTTGCGGTAATTATGGCAGGCGAAACATCAAACGACAGATTTAACGGCGCAAAAAAACTGCTTGATTTCGGCTTTGCAAATTACGCTTACAGCGACATTGCACCCGAACTCGGCGACAAAACCGAAATTAAGGTAAAAGGCGGCGTTGTGCAGCAGATAAAAATAACCGCCGATGAAAATTTTTGCCTGCTTCTTAAAAAAAGCGATGCCACCGGCATTACCCAAAGCGTTGACATACCGCAAAGCGTGTCGGCGCCCGTAAAAAAAGGCGATAAAATTGGCGCCGTCAATTTTTACAGAAATGATGAGCAGATCGGCAGCGTAGATATAACCGCGGCCGAAGACACCGAAAAAATGACTTTTTTAAATGCCTTTTTATGGCTGATAGACGGATTGTTTAAATAAAATTAAAAATAATTGTGAATTTTCGGCAATTCACTTGCAAAAGCGGATAAAATAATGTAAAATAAATAAAACGGTTAATAATCTTGTATTGTATAATAAAGGGCAGGGATCATTTTAATGTCACTCAGTTTTAACAGTTCATACGCAAAAGATTTTATACGCGAAAACGATATAAAAGGTCTTGAAGGTCAGGTTAAGTCCGCACACTGCGCCGTAAACAGCAAAAACGGCCTCGGCAATGACTTTTTAGGCTGGGTAAACCTGCCGTTCGATTACGATAAGGCAGAGTTTGCGCGCATAAAAGCGGCGGCAGGCAAAATACAATCCGATACCGATGTTCTTATAGTTATAGGCATAGGCGGCTCATATTTGGGCGCACGCGCCGCTATCGAATTTTTAAAAGGCCCTTATTACAATGCAGTACGCAAAGATGTTCCCGAAATTTATTTTGCAGGTAACAGTATAAGCGGTTCTACGCTTTCGGATCTTTTAAAAATATGCGAAGGCAAGCGCGTTTCTGTAAACATTATTTCAAAATCCGGCACCACAACCGAACCGGCAGTGGCATTCCGCGTGTTCCGCAAATTGCTTGAAGACCGTTACGGCGAGGCCGAAGCGGCAAAGCGCATCTATTGCACTACCGACAAGTCACGCGGCACACTTAAAGCCCTTGCCGATGAAAAAGGTTATGAGTGCTTTGTTGTTCCCGATGACGTAGGCGGCAGATTTTCGGTTCTTACAGCCGTGGGCCTTTTGCCTATTGCCGCAGCAGGCTGCGATATTGACGCACTTATGGCAGGCGCTCAAAAGGCGGTTGCCGATTACAATAAAGAAGACATTGCCGAAAATCCGTGCTACTTGTACGCCGCTTTGCGAAACGCGTTTTACCGCAAGGGCAAATCGGTAGAGTTGCTTGTTTCGTATGAGCCGCGCTTTACAATGATGGCTGAATGGTTCAAACAATTATTCGGCGAGAGCGAGGGCAAAGATAATAAAGGCCTTTTCCCCGCGTCGGTAACCTTTTCAACAGATCTGCATTCAATGGGTCAGTTTGTTCAGGACGGTTCAAGAATTATGTTTGAAACGGTTGTAACAATCGGCGATAACGGCAGTGACGTAGTTATCGAAAAAGAAGATAATGACGGCGACGGCCTCAATTTCCTTGTCGGCAAAACAATGTCTTATGTTAATCAAAAGGCGTTTGAAGGCACAGTTCTTGCTCATACCGACGGCGGCGTTCCAAACCTTGTTATTTCAATAGACAAAGCAGATGAGGAAAATCTGGGCAGACTTATATACTTCTTTGAAAAGGCATGTGCCGTATCGGGTTATATGCTCGGTGTAAATCCGTTTGACCAACCCGGAGTAGAAAGTTACAAAAAAAATATGTTTGCGCTTCTCGGTAAACCCGGTTATGAGCAGATGAGGTCTGACCTCGAAGCAAGACTTTCAAAATAAAAGCAAAATATCCGCGACAAGCGGTAATATAAAGGAGTTTTTTATATGATTAAACTTATTGTCGGAAAAAAAGGTGCAGGCAAAACCAAACATTTGGTAGAAATGGTTAATCAGGCAGCCGAAACAAGTCTCGGCAACGTGGTATGTATTGAAAAAGGCGGCACACTCACATTTTCCGTTAGTCATAAGGCACGTCTTATTTATGCGGACGATTTTTCAATCAGCGGTTATGATGAATATTACGGCTTGCTCGCAGGTGTAAAGGCAGGCAACCACGATGTAACACACATCTTCGGTGATGCCACACTGCGCATAGGTTCACGCAATTATGATGAACTCGCAGCATTTCTTGAAAGACTTTCAAAAATTGACGACGTTGAGTTTGTATTTACCGTATCGTGCGATGAATCAGAACTCCCCACAAAGATTTTTGAAATAGCCAAAAAAGCATAATACATAAAGTTATTAAAAAGGGGCGGTTTGCAGTTTCAGGCAAACCGTCCTTTTTTTATTACAGAAAACTTATGTGTAATATCTGAAATCTCATTTGTTAAAAACAGCAACGCCGTTATATTGGGTACCGCCATAAGTCCGTTTAATATTTCCGCGGTGATCCAAACCGCATCGGGTCTGAACACGGCGGCAGGTATCATAAGCAGGGTAAACAAAATCAAAAAACCTTTTTTTGAGTCTTCGCCAAACAAAAACGCCGTGAATTTAGCGCCGTAAAGCCCCCACCCTATAACCGATGAAAAGGCAAAAAAGCATACAACGGGGCAAAAAACAAAAATAACGTTTTTGCCGTAAACCGTGCTTAACGCGTTTATTGTAAGAGCCGACGCGGTGTCAGTGCCGTAATCTATGCCGCCTACGCAAAGCAACGTAAGAGCAGTAAGTGTACATACAACAATTGTGTCTATAAAAACCTCAACAATCCCCATAAGGCCGAGACTCAGTTCGTCGCCGTCGCTGCAGGCATAAGCGGTAGGCGCGGTGCCGAGGCCTGCCTCATTTGAGAATATGCCGCGCGACATACCCAGTCGCAAACTTATAAACGCCGACCCTACCGCACCGCCGGTAACACTTTTAGGGTCAAAAGCGCCCTTAAATATTTGCAAAAAGACCGATGGCAGTTTGTTAAAGTTTACGGCAATTACGCCCACCGTCATAGTAATATAAAGCACTGTCATAACAGGTATGATTTTTTCGCAAAATTGCCCCGTTCTGCCGTCGCTTTTCAAAATATATCCGCAAAGCACCGCGCATAAGACACCGACTGAAAGTTTTATAAAAAAATCCTCACGCGGCGAGAGCGAAGCCAAAACCCTTGCCGCCTGACTTACGCTTGCCGACATAGTGTTTATCTGCGTCAGATTGCCTGTTCCGAAAGCCGATATTGCGCCGCATATACAAAAAAATTTGCCGAGCGGCGCAAAATATGCAGGCAGGGCATTTTTTATGTAATACATAACGCCGCCGCTGTAACTGCCGTCAGGGTTTGTTTCGCGGTAGCGAACCGCAAGCGCAATTTCGGAAAATTTAATTATCATACTTAAAAGGGCAGATACCCACATCCAAAATACCGCGCCTGCACCGCCCAGGGCAACTGCACCCGCAACACCCACAATATTTCCTGTGCCCATAGTTGCCGAAAGCGCCGTGCTTGCCGACTGCATAGGTGTAAGCCGCTTTTTCTGATTGTCTCTACCGCTTTTATCGCCTTTTTTAAAAAAGGTTTTGATTGCTGCTTTAAACGCCCTTATCTGAAAAAAATCTGTGCGCAGCGTAAGGGTCAATCCGGTAAAAAACATCAGCAGTAAAGTAGGCGTTCCCCAAACAAAGGCGTTAATTTTATTAAGTATTTCCATAAAATTTTGCACCCGATTTAAAACAAATTAAATTTTTTTTAAATTAACTATTGATTTTATTAAGTATTTGTGATATTATACTATGGCGGTTTAGTTAAATCGCGGCATTTTAATATGTTTTGCGCCGATAGCTCAGCTGGATAGAGCGTCTGGCTACGGACCAGAAGGTCGGGAGTTCGAATCTTCTTCGGCGCGCCATTTATCACCTCGGTATGCAATCGTGTATCGGGGTTTATTTTTTTATCAAACTGCATACGGCAAGGTATATTGCAACTATAAATACAGACGGGTTAAGCGTTCCGCTTATCCACAGATACACACCTGCCGCAAATATCAAAATGCTGAAAACGCCCGTTATGATGCGAACAACACGCTCGCCGCGGTAAACGTCGCTTCGGCGTGCAATTGCCGCAGTCAGCAGTGTTCCGCCGTCAAGACCTGTCACCGGCAAAAGGTTAAAGGCAGCGATCACCAGATTAAGCACCGCAAATTTAAGCGACGTTTCACTTTTGAAACAAAGATAGTTTATAAAAAGCGCGCAGAAAACCGCAACGTTTGCAAGCGGACCGCATACGGTTATAACCGTTTCACCGCGTCTTTTAGGTGAAAATCCGCGCACAATCTGCACGCTTGCCGGTATAAGTCTTACGGCGCGCGGCTGGCAGTCTGCCGCCCACATAGCAAGCAGATGTCCGCTCTCGTGTATAAATACCGCAAAAAGCGTGGGTACTACAAGCCCCGTGCGGTCAACCGAGAGCATAAAGCATATTACTGCGCAAAATAAAAAAGACACATATATTTCGGTTCCTAAAAATTTAAATCTCATTACCTGTTTCACCGTCAAAAAGTTCGCTTACGTTTGTTTCGTCCAAAATATTTTCGGCGTACCATTTTTCCGCTTTCTGGTAACTGCCTGCAAAAAACGTTTTTATAACAAAAACGGCAATCAAAATCACCGCCATACAAACAGCTTGCGTTACGCAAACGTGTACAAACATATTTTTATATTCACCTTTAAAAACGGTGTTTTCTTCTTCGTACAATTTATGACACCTCTTGTAGATTTAAAAAAACTGTGATACAATACATATATATTTTATATGAGGTCAAGTTTATGCCATTTTTACCGCTTACAAAAAAAGAGATGCAGCAATACGGCTGGGACACCGCCGACATAATAATAGTTACGGGTGACGCTTATGTCGATCACCCCTCGTTCGGCACGGCAATTGTATCACGCGTGCTTGAAAACGCAGGTTTTAAAGTGTGCATCATTTCACAGCCGAAAAACGATGCGGATTATAAGCGCTTCGGCAGACCGCGGCTTGCTTTTTTTGTAAACAGCGGAAATATAGATTCTATGGTGGCGCACTACACCGCCGCAAAAAGAAAACGCAGTGACGATGCGTATACGCCCGGCGGCAAGGCAGGCGCGCGGCCCGACCGTGCGGTTACGGTTTATTCAAAAGCCATACGCCGCATTTTCGGCGATATACCTGTTTGCATAGGCGGTATTGAAGCATCGCTCAGGCGGTTTGCGCATTACGATTATTGGGATGACGCCGTGCGACCGTCCGTGCTTATAGACAGCGGTGCCGACCTGCTTATGTACGGTATGGGTGAAAAACACGTTGTCGAAATAGCAAACCGTTTAAAAAACGGTGAAGATATACACAATATGCACGATGTGTTAGGCACGTGTTATGCGGTTTCTACCCGTGAATATAAATTTCAAAGTGTAAAAGAGTGTCCGAGTTTTGAGGCGGTAAGCGTAAAGTCCGAATCGGGTAAAAGGCAGTATGCAATATCAACCTACATTCAGCAAACCGAACACGACGCCGTTCGCGGCAAAACGGTTATTCAGCGTCACGGTGACAAAATAGTTGTGCAAAATCCACCCGTGCCGCCGCTTAGTACAGATGAAATGGACGCGGTATATAATCTGCCCTTTATGCGCGATTATCACCCGAGTTATAAAGCTTTGGGCGGTGTGCACGGCATAGAAGAGGTTAAGTTTTCGGTAATACATAACCGCGGCTGTTTCGGTGCCTGCAATTTTTGCGCAATTGCGTATCATCAGGGTCGAAAAATAAGCTGCCGCAGCCATGAATCGGTCATAAAAGAGGTAAAGGCAATTACGGATATGCCTGACTTTAAAGGCTATATTCACGATGTGGGCGGTCCTACCGCGAATTTCAGAGCGCCGAGCTGCAAAGGTCAGGATTTAAGGGGTATGTGCAAGGATAAAAAATGCCTTGCGCCTACTATCTGCCCTGCAGTCAGGGTGGATCACAGCGATTACCTTGAACTTCTGCGCAAACTTCGCAACCTGCCTAAAATAAAAAAAGTGTTTATACGTTCGGGTATCAGATTTGATTACCTTATTGCCGACAAAAACGAGGAATTTTTTAAAGAACTTGTGACACATCACGTAAGCGGTCAGTTAAAAGTAGCGCCCGAGCATTGTTCAGACCGCGTGCTCGACTGTATGGGCAAGCCGCACATAAACGTTTATGAAAAGTTTAAAAAACGCTTTTATGAACTCACCGAAAAGGCGGGCAAAAAGCAGTTTTTGGTGCCGTATCTTATGTCGTCACATCCCGGCAGCACAATAAACGACGCTATTGAGCTTTCTCTTTTTCTTAAAAAAGAGGGTATGCACCCCGAACAGGTGCAGGACTTTTACCCAACGCCGGGCACCGTTTCAACCTGTATGTTTTATACCGGCTTAGACCCTATGACTATGAAAAGCGTTTATGTTCCGCGCACTCCGCAGGAAAAAGCCGAGCAAAGGGCGCTTTTGCAGTATTATAGGCCCGAAAACCGCAGGTTTGTTATTTCGGCCCTTAAAAAGGCAGGCCGCACCGACCTTATCGGTTACGGAAAAAACTGTCTTGTGCCGCCCGACAAACCGCAGGAGGGTAGCGCGGCAAAATCAAAAAGCAAAAAAAGAACCATCCGCAATGTGCATAAACCCAAAAAAGCAAAAACCAATAAAAGGTGAGCGCAAAATTGCGTGGTAACTATAAAAAAGAGGTGCAGTTATGACCGAGCAGATAAAAAGAACGTTTGAAAAACTTGAGCAAAACAAAATCAAGCCCGTTTACGCCGAAAACAAAGCAGAGGCGGTAAACATTGTAAAAAATATTTTATTTGACGGTTGCGTTATAACCGCGGGCGGTTCAATGTCGCTTGCCGAAAGCGGCGTTTTGCAGTTGCTTAAAAGCGGCAAATATAACTTTTTTGACCGCGCTGAAAGCGGTATTACGCCCGAGCGCCAGCAGGAGTGCTTTAAGGCGTCAATAGGCGCAGACTTTTTCTTTTGCTCAACAAATGCTTTGACCGAAAACGGTGAACTGCTTAACGTTGACGGGTTTGCAAACCGTATTTCATCAATAGCTTTCGGACCCAAAAGGGTCATTATGATAGTAGGCAAAAACAAAATCGTGCCTGATCTAAAATCGGCGTTTTTACGCGTCAAAAAAATTGCGGCGCCCAAAAACTGTGTAAGGCTCGGCATAGATAACCCTTGCGCAAAACTCGGTCATTGCGTATCTCTTGAAAAAACCGACACACCCGATTTTGCAGACGGCTGTAAAAAAGACACCCGAATATGCTGCGATTACCTTGTAACTGCCTTGCAGCGTCAAAGGGGCAGAATTACGGTGATCCTTGTAAATGAGGACTTGGGTTACTGATATGTTAAAACAAAAATCACGCACTGCGGTGGCTGACCGCGGCGCGTGATTTTTTATGCTCAAAAGAGGTTAAAATCAGTCCTGCTGTTCGGATAAACTTTCCCAAAAGGTCATGGCTTCAAGCAATTCGGCTTCAAGCGCGTCTGTGCGCTCCTGTATTTCAGAGAGTTTTTTGTAGTCCGCAAGATTTTCGGGCAGGCTTTGTTCGGCTTTTAAATCGTTGAGTTTTGCTTCAATATCGGCTATTTTTTCTTCTGCCTTTTTAAGTGCGCGTTCACGGCGCGCTTTTTCTTTAAGAGGGGTTGAAAAGGTCTTTTTAGGCGATTTAACCGGTTTTTGAGCAGCATTTTGTTCTTTTGCGTCATCGGGTTTTAGGTACTTTGACATATAATCGTCATAACCGCAGTCATATATGTTGGCAGTATCATCTTCAAAAACTATGAGCCGCTCGGCAAGTTTTTTAACAAAATAACGGTCGTGTGATACAAAGATCAGGGTTCCCTCATATTGCAGCAAAAGGTCCTCTAAAGTTTCTTTCGAGATAATATCCATATGGTTTGTCGGCTCGTCCAAAATAAGCAGATTAGGCGACTTTTTGAACAGTTTGCACAGCGCAAGCCTTACGCGTTCTCCGCCCGACAGCATATCGATTGTTTTAAAAACGGCGTCGCCGCTTAGCAAAAACGCACCCAAAGCGCTGCGTGCTTCAAATTCATTCATAGCCGGAAACGCCGACAGCATATTATCTAAAACCGTTTCACTGCCCCGTATCTGAGCCATTTGCTGGTCAAAATATCCCGTGTTTACCATGGCCCCGAAACTGTAACTGCCCGAAATCGGCGCAACTTTGCCCACAAGTGTTTTAAGCAGCGTTGATTTACCCTTACCGTTACCGCCTATTATACCTATGCGGTCTTTTCGGTTAACTGTAAATGAAATGGTTGCAAGCGGTGCGTCAAACCCCACTGTAAGATTGCTTGCAACAAGCACCTCTTTTGCGCTTTGAACCAGCGGTCCGAGCGTTGCTTTAAAGGTTTTGTTGTCGGCGTGTTGCGGCGCGTCAAGTTTTTCCATACGGTCTAACGACTTTAATTTTGACTGTGCCATAGCGGCTTTTGAGGCCTTGTATCTGAACCGCTCCGCCGTAGCGGTAATGCGCGAGATTTCTTTTTGCTGAGCGTCATAATTTTTTTGCGCCATAGCGGCATTTTCACGTTTTTTTGCGGTAAACTGCGTGTAATTGCCGGTGTAGCGCGTTGTTTTTCCGTGCTCAATTTCATATATCTCGGTTACGGTGTTATCCAAAAACATACGGTCGTGCGAAACTATAAGCACGGCTTTTTTGTAATTTTTGATATAATCCTCAAGCCACGATACCGCCTCAATATCAAGGTGATTTGTCGGCTCGTCAAGCAAAAGCAGGTCGGGTTTTGAAAGCAACAGCTTTAAAAACGCTATTTTTGTGCGTTGTCCGCCCGAGAATTCTTTTAAGGGGCGGCGTTTTTGCTCATCGTCAAAACCGAATTTTTTGATTGCAGCCTCATATTCTTTTTCGAAATAAAATCCGCCTTCAAGCGTAAAGCGGTCAAGCAGCGCAGTATACCTTTTAATATTATCCTCGCACGGGTCGCGCTCCATATCACGCTGTGCCCCGTCAAGCGCCGATTTCATATCGATAATCTCTTTGTATGCGCTTCTTATTTCTTCAACAAGTGTCAGACTGTCGTCGTCAAACGTCATTTGACTTAGCGTTCCTATAGCGGGGTTTCCGCCTATTGCCATAAAGCCGCCGTCGTTTTCGCGGTTTGCAAGGGGTATTTCACCGCAAATAAGTCGAAGCAGAGTGGTTTTGCCGCAACCGTTTCTGCCTACAAGGCCTATGCGGCTGTTTGTGTTTATTATAATGTTTATGTCATTTAAAATCGGCTCACCCGAAAGGTCGACCTTGCCGTTGTGAATTTCAATTTGCATACCATCACCACTGTGATTTTAACATTTTTTTATTCTGTTTGCAACAAAATTGCATATTATTGGGCGCCGCTGCAACAAAACAGTTGCAAAAGGGCGAATTTTGCTCTATAATAACTATAATTATGAAAAAATGTGTTTGGTGATTAAAATGGCAAAACAGGAAAAATTAGTTAAATCGATTACCTCTATGGATGAGGATTTCGCAAAATGGTATACAGACGTGTGTGTCAAGGCAGAACTTATCGATTACTCGTCGGTTAAGGGATGTATGATAATAAGACCTTACGGCTATGCTATTTGGGAGAATATTCAGCATATTATGGACGGTATGTTCAAAGAACTCGGTCATGAAAATGTCTATATGCCGCTCTTTATACCCGAAAGCCTTTTACAAAAAGAAAAGGATCACGTTGAGGGCTTTGCGCCTGAGGTTGCATGGGTAACTCACGGCGGTGAAGAAAAACTTGAAGAGCGCCTTTGCGTTCGCCCCACATCCGAAACGCTTTTCTGCGACCACTTTAAAAATATTGTTCATTCTTACCGCGACCTGCCTAAACTTTATAATCAGTGGTGCAGCGTTGTAAGATGGGAAAAAACCACCCGTCCGTTTTTGCGTTCGCGTGAATTTTTGTGGCAGGAGGGTCATACCCTGCACGCCACCGCAGATGAGGCAAAACACGAGACCGAACAAATGCTTAATGTATACGCCCGTTTTGCAGAAGAAGTTCTAGCAATGCCGGTAATAAAGGGTCAAAAAACCGAAAAAGAGCGTTTTGCGGGCGCAGAAGCCACCTACACAATCGAAGCGCTTATGCACGACGGCAAAGCACTTCAAAGCGGAACATCGCATTATTTCGGCGACGGTTTTTCACGCGCGTTTGACGTTCAGTACACCGATAAAGAAAACAAACCGGTCTACCCGTATCAGACGTCCTGGGGTTCAACTACACGCCTTATAGGCGCGGTAATTATGACCCACGGCGATGACAACGGCCTTGTATTACCGCCTGCAATAGCGCCTGTTCAGGCAGTTATTATTCCTATTGCGTCACACAAAGAGGGCGTAAGCGAAAAAGCGCAGCAAATTTGCGACAGTCTTAAATCTGTTTGCCGCGTAAAACTTGACAATACCGACCAGACCCCCGGATGGAAATTTGCCGAGTATGAAATGAAAGGTGTGCCGCTCCGTATTGAAATAGGTCCCCGTGATATTGAAAACAATCAGTGCGTGGTAGTGCGTCGCGATAACCGCGAAAAAATTACCGTATCTCTTGATGAGTTGGCTGTGCGTATACCCGAACTGCTTGCTGAGTTCCATAAAAGTTTATTTGAAAAAGCGCTTGCACGCCGCAGTGAGATGACTTACGATGCAAAAACTCTTGATGAAATCAAAAAAATTGCAGATACTAAAGCAGGGTTTATACGCGCTATGTGGTGCGGCGACCGCGAGTGTGAAGATAAACTTAAAGAGGTTGCAGGCATAACCTCGCGCTGTATCCCGTTTGAGCAGGAGCATCTGTCAGACACCTGCGTTTGCTGTGGCAAAAAAGCAACAAAAATGCTTTATTGGGGAAAGGCGTATTGATTTAATTGCCTTATAACATCACTGACACCGGTAGGAGATAATCAATGAGAAAAACAAAAATCGTATGTACAATAGGTCCTGCATGTGAAGACGCAAAAACTCTTGAGGCAATGTGCAAAGCAGGTATGAACGTTGCACGGCTTAACTTTTCGCACGGCACTCACGAGCAGCACGCTCAAAAAATTAAGGTTATAAAATCGGTCCGCGAAAAACTCGGCCTGCCTATTGCAATACTTCTTGATACAAAGGGTCCCGAATACCGTATAAAAGTATTCGAAAACGGAAAGATCACCCTAAAAAGCGGCGACACTTTTATTTTTACAACGGATGATATAAGCGGTAACCAACAAAGAGTCAGCGTTAATTATAAGGGGCTTTGCAACGATATAAACGTAGGCGACAAAATATTGCTTAACAACGGTCTGCTTATATTTGAGGTCGAAAAAGTAAGTAAACCCGACGTTATATGCAGGGTAATTGAAGGCGGCGAACTTTCAGACCGCAAAAGTATGGCTTTTCCCGGAAAGGTTTTAAAGCAGGAATATTTAAGCGAGCAGGATAAAAAAGATATTAAGTTCGGCCTTGAAAACGATGTTGACTTTATTGCCTGTTCATTTGTTTCAAACGCAAATGATCTGCGTGATGTAAAAAATTATATAAACAGCATAGCGCCCGATTCGCGTGTAAGTCTTATAGCCAAAATCGAAAACCGTTCGGGTGTTGACAATATTGAAGAGATTTGCGCCGAATGTGACGGCATTATGATAGGTCGCGGCGATATGGGCGTTGAAATTCCGTTTGAAGAGTTGCCCGATATTCAGAAAAAACTGATCACAAAGTGCAGATTGCTCGGCAAGCGTGTTATCACCGCAACCGAAATGCTTGAGTCTATGATAAACAACCCGCGCCCCACCCGTGCCGAAATAAGCGACGTTGCAAATGCGGTTTATGACGGTACAAGCGCAATAATGCTTTCGGGCGAGACCGCGGCAGGCAAAAACCCCGTGCTTACGGTGCAAACAATGGCACGTATCGCAGAACGCACCGAAAATAATATCCATTACAACAAACGTTTTGCACGTTCTGAATTTAAAATCAAAAATGTTGTAGATGCGCTTTCGCATTCGGCTTGCGCTATGGCAATGGACGTTGACGCAAAATGTATAGTTGTTTGCTCGCTTTCGGGTATGACCGCGCGTATGGTATCGCGTTTTCGTCCGCCTATGGACATTATCGGTTTTACAGCCGATGAAAAAACGCTGCGTCAGTTGGCGCTTTCCTGGGGGGTTATACCCGTCAGGTCCGAAATATATAAATCGACCGATGTGCTCTTTTATTCGGCAGTAAATGCGGCTAAACGCCAACTCGGTTTAAACACCGGCGATAAGGTGCTTATAACCGGCGGCAACACAAACGGCGTATCAGGCAATACCGATATGATAAAAATTGAAACGGTAGATTAAAAATTTAAAAAATAATTTTATGCAAAAAACGGATTTGGTACACACCAAAACCGTTTTTTTATTTTTTGCGATAAAAGTATTATTTTTTGTCAAGGCAGTAATCTATCAGCAGTTCAATCATTTTATAATCCCTTTCGGTGAGCTCCGAAATGTTTTTTGTAAAGCGGTGTGTAACACTGTCTGTTACATGACCCTTTAAAATGTAATCGGTGCTTACGCCCAAAATCTCGCTGATTTTCAAAAGGTTTTCGATTTTTATAGCTTTATTTCCGCGCTCCAAATTTGAGATCATTTGAACCGAAACATTCATTTTTTCTGCAACTACTTCTTGTGTTAAGCCGAGTTGCTTTCTTCTTTTTGAAATTCTGCTTCCGATTGCAACCAAATCTGCAGTCGACATAACCTCACCTCTGAATTATCGTATAAGTTTATTATATGTATTTTCAGGTTAATTTTAATAACCCGAAGATTGACAAACTTAAACTACAGGCGTATAATGATTGTGGCATTTTAATCCGCAAGTAAAAAATTGCAGTATTGCAAAAACAAAAAGGAGAGTTTTTATGAAAAAAATAATTTATATATTGTTTCTTTTATTAACCACCTTAACGGTTTGTTTGGCTTTTACGGGTTGCGAAAAAGAGACCGAAACGTCATCAAACGCTTCAACCGAAATTACAGGTACAAATTCAGGCACCGACTTGCAGGGTGGTGAAACAGATGTAAGTTCCGAAAAAAACACAAAGGCAGAAAAACAGTATGCCGCTCTTGTAGGGAAAAATAAAACACTTGATAAACTCTTATCCACAAAAATTTCTCTTGAAGGCAAGAATATAGAGTTGCTTAAACCTTTGGGAACCTGGTTAGGTGCAGACAGTGTAGGCGAATCTATTCTTTTGCCTGTCGGCGAAGAACCGTTCGGTCAATTGGATAATTATAATGAAAGAATCAACTCGAGTATTTACAGTGTCAATGATGCGTTTGATTTATTTATTGTAAATGATACTGCCGACAGAATTTTAGAATTGGATGCTCCTGTTCTTTGTACTCTTTTCAATCATTTTAAAGATGCCGAAATAAACGGTAAACCGATTACCGATTATACTTACGAAGACATCGTAAAAATGTACGGTGTTCCTAAAATAGGAAGCAAAAACGCCGAGAAAACTTTTGAAAAAGCAAGTAAAGGCGATTATCCCGACGGTTATGAAGGTATGGCAAATGAAAAAAGAGGCAGAGTTTCTCTGGTTTATAATTTTCCGTTTGATAAGCCCGTTAAAATATCTTCCGGTCTTGAAGTAACAAACGCCAAATTTATTTTTACTTTTATAGACAGAGAGTTTAATGAAGAGTTTGAAAGGGCATTTGAAGAAGCAATTGCAAGGGGTTACGATGAGGTTGGAGATATTAGTATCGGCGAGGATTATGAAATAGATTATTCTCATAATCATATGGAACATATCGCAATAGAATTTTTTGCGAATTACGGTCCTAATTTGGAAGCGACATATAGCGGTTCAGGTCATATGAATCTTTATTAACAGATAAACCTAAGTGTAACTTTTTCTTATCGCTGAATTGTTTTTTGCGCAAAGACAACGTATTTTTTATGATTCCTCCGGCAATAATATTGCGGGAGGAATTTATATTATGAAAAAATTTACAACCCTGATTTTATGCTTAGCGTTTGCGCTGTCACTTGCGGCGTGCGCACGCACTATGGATGATGCGGCATCGGACGCGCAGTCTATGAAAAGTTCGGTTGAAAGCGGCGCCGAAAGTATGAAAGACAAGGCAGACAGCGCCATGCAGTCGGCTGAGGATTCGGTAAAGAGCGGCGATATGCAGGTTACAACCAAAATAACCGCCGAGCAGGCACGCAATGCGGCACTCGCACACGCGGGTCTTACCGATGAGGACGTAAAGGATGTTGACATCGACCTTGACCGCGATAACGGCGTACTCATTTATGAGGTTGACTTTAACCACGGCGATACCGAATATGATTACGATATAAATGCCGACACCGGTGAAATAATCTCATCAAATAAGAGCAAAAATTAAAATCGGAAATTAAAAAATTCATTCTTCCGCTTTCCTGTCGGAAAAATGAATTTTTTATTGCACCTAAAATAAAGATGTGTTATGATAGTAGCAGTATTTTAAACGAGGTATAAAAAATGAAAAAACTGTTTTGTATAATGTTGTGTCTGCTTTTAGCATTTTGTTTTTCGGGCTGTAAAGACGCCGCAGACAACGGTTCGGGCGAGTATTACATATTAGAACTGACCGAAAACAAAATACCCGACGAGGCACAATTTAAAATCACCGATGATGACGGTACCGTGTGGCTTGAAAACGGTGACGTTGACAAGGTGCTTGTTGTTTTTGAAAAGGATAAAAACCGTTATTTGGAACTTAAACTTACGCGCGGCGGCGCCAAAAAGTTTAAAAAGGCGCTTAAACACAATAAAGACGGCGTGCTAAGTATTATGTTAGGTGATGAAAAATTGGCTTCCCCCGTAATTGCCGACGATGCCGAAGATGACAGCGCAATAGTTCTCGGCGAATATGAGGACGTTATATCATGGTTCAATCGTCTTACGTAACGGTTGAAAAAACGCAGCAAAACAAAGTTCAAATTACACACCGCAAAAATCGGTTTATTTAAAGATTAAGGTCCGCGAATTTTTTTCGCGGACCTTTTTTGTATTGCAATATGTTTTTAAGACTGTATCTTTTTAAAAGCATAAAACTCACCTTTTTTGGCTATAAGTTCATCATAAGTGCCGTATTCAACACATTTTCCGTTTTTAATAACGGCAATTTTGTCGGCATTTTTAATTGTTGAAAGGCGATGTGCCACTATAAATGTGGTGCGGTCACGCGTAAGGCTGTCAATTGCCGATTGAATTTCGCGCTCGGTAACGCTGTCAAGCGCGCTTGTTGCCTCGTCAAAAATAATCACTTTTGGGTTACGTATAATCGCACGCGCAATAGCTATGCGCTGCCGCTGTCCGCCCGAAAGTTTTGCGCCGTGCTCACCTACACCCGTATCAAGACCCTGCGGCAAACCTGCTATAACATCGTCAAGCTGCGCCGCATGCACGGCATAGGCTATTTCATCATCGGTGTAATCTGTTCGGCCATAGGTTATGTTCTCACGCACAGTGCCGGAAAAAAGTATTGAATTTTGCGGCACAACCGATATGTTTTCTCTGTACGACCGCAGATCAAAATCTTTAATGTTTTTGCCGTCAATCAAAACTTCGCCGCTTTCGGCAAAATTAAAGCCTATAACAAGGTTCAGAATTGTGCTTTTGCCCGAACCGGATTCACCTACAAGGGCGACGGTTTCGCCGGCATTCACCGTTAAATTAAGTCCGTTCAGTACGTGTGTTTGCATATCGTAGTTGAAAACAACGTCTTTGAACTCATATTTGCCCTCAAGGTCGGCAAGTTTAGGTTTATTGTTGTTCTTTTCAATATCATAAGCCGAAAGTATCTCACCTATCGAGCGTATTGCGTCTGTGCCGCGCGTTATTGCCGGCAACAGGTATATAATGCTCATAACATTGTCTGAAAGCGAAGAAAAATAGGTCTGATAAAGCGATATTTCACCTATTGATATAAACTTTTTATACGCCATAATTGCGGTTATGAATAAGCACAGTATTTTAAAAAAGTTCATCAACACCCAGCTTATTGCACCAAAAAAGCTGAATGTCGCGTCTGAACGGTAACCGCGTTCGGCAATTTGTGTTATGGATTTTGTAAGTTTTTTGACTTCAGTGTTTTCAAGCGAATGGGCACGGGTTACGGGTATCAGTTCTTCCATATCGTAAACTTCGGCAGAAGTGTTTTCAAGCTGTTCCCTTAACTCCTTTGCCTGCCTGCGCATAATTTTTCCGAAAAATTTACGCATAATTACCGATGACGGCACCATAACCAAAAACATTAAAAATACAGCAATGTTGTTTGAAATTACGACAATCAGTGTAATCGCCATATTTATAACAGTGCCCAAAACGGTGTTCATAATGTGCGACGCCAAGTCGGTTACCACCTCAACGTCACGCATAACTTTTGACTGAATTTTGCCCGATTGCGTGTCTTTGTGAAACGATATTGAAAGCTGCTGAAGTTTGCGCACCATTGCACCGCGCAGCCCTGCTTCAACATTTCGGTTTGCTTTTGAAAGAATTTTGACAAACATTGTATGAAACGGAATGTTGAGTATAAGCAGCACCGCCGCAATCACGCCGTCAATGCACAGTCGGGTCACCATATTTTGCGGCGGATCCGTAACAAGGTTTATAATATCCGCCGTTAAAATAGGCAGCACCCACATAGGGCTGTCTTTTATTATGTATATAACAGATGCCAGCAAGAGCCTGCCGTAATGACCTTTATAAAGTTTGAACAAAAGTTTGAAGGAGCGTATTTTCTGAGGATTTTCAGACATATACGCTTCAATAAATCTGTCTTCCGAATCGATGATTTCATCTTCAAAAAAATGTTGTTTTGACGCTTTTTTATCTTTCATATCAAAGCCCCGTTCTTTGCGCGGACACGGTCGATTTGCCGCCCGCTCGTATGACAAATTATTTTCAAGATAAAAATATCACAGCAGTCAAATTTTGTCAATACGAAAAAACGGATTTTTTTATGTTTTTTCAACTATTGCCGCCATAACGGTTATATCATCGGGTTTGCCCTCGGTGCGGCGCCTCATTGCACAACTGCAAATATGCTCTGCGAGGTCCTGCGCACCGCCGTCTGCCCAAGATTCAAGTTCGGCGCGTATCCACTCGGTGCCGTCAAATGTAACGCCGTCGGATACAAGCAAAAGTATATCGCCCGAACGCAGTTTTATGCCTGCGCGGTCAAACGATACGTCCTTTAAAATGCCTATCGGCATTGATGTGCTTTCTGCCCTGCCCGATTTGCCGCCGCGGCGCACAACCGTGGGTGCGGCGCCCGCCTTATAAAGTTCGGCACAACCCGTAAACAGGTCAATGCTCGCTATATCCATTGTAGCAAGCGACTCATCGGTAGATTTAAAAAGCATTGAAGAATTTAAAATTTTCAGCGAACAATCGTATCCAAAACCGGCTTTAAGCAGCCGCGCCATAAGCCCCGATGCCATTGCGCCGTCAACTGCCGCGCGTCCGCCGGTACCCATACCGTCGCTCAGGATCATTATAAAATGGCCTTTTCCGTCATTAAAATATTTGAATGCGTCACCGCAAACCGAACCTGCCGCGGCGCAGTGTTGGTCTACGCCTATATCGACTCTGAACACGGGGTGTTCGTTTACCGTCATTAACATAGTATCGTTTGTTTTTGTAATGTTGGGTATGTCAAAATCGCGTTCGCAGGCAAGCGACAGCATTTTCATAATTTGCAGTCGGTTAATTACCGTATCCGGCTCGGTTTTAAGTTTCATTTCAAGCGACATACGGTTATATTTATCGATTTTTGCGGCACACTCTTTTGTATCAAGCCCTAAGTTTTTAAGCGCCGCTGCCGCTGTTGACGCAGCCATATCGTCAAACTGTTCGCCGTTTGCAAAATCGCTTGCAAGTTCGCTGAGCATTTTTGAAATGCCCTCAAACTGTTCCGACACAACAAGCCGCACCTCTTCAATGCGGTTTTCTGCCGCAAGCATAGAGGCGTATTGCGAATACCTTGATTTTACGGTATCCTCCATTTTTTTGACGCGTAAGCACCTGCCCCGAAACTCATCTAATTCGGGCGCGGTTTCCGGTATTTCACCGCACTTTGCAAAATTCACCATTTGCATTACGGCGGCAAGGGTCTGCTCGGCCTTGTTTTCCCAACAGTGAAGCCGCAGTTTGCAGCCTGCACAGGCGTCCTGTTCAATAAGGGCAAGCACCGTTTTAAAATCGGGCGCATTTATTTTTCCGAGTTTTTTTGAAACCTGCGTAACCGTGCTTGAGACATCTTTTAAAGCATCCGATGCAATATCAAGCCGCATATTGAGTGCGTGGTTTAATCCTCTGTCTGCAGCAACTTTCGGTTGATGGTAAAAAAACTTGCTCAAAAAAATAC
Source organism: uncultured Eubacteriales bacterium (assembly GCA_934445015.1). Classification (GTDB taxonomy): domain Bacteria; phylum Bacillota; class Clostridia; order Oscillospirales; family Acutalibacteraceae; genus UBA737. Next base: position 38,268 of record CAKSDJ010000002.1, read on the forward strand.
CGAACGTGCGCGGAATTAAAAGAAATAAAATCGAACCTATTATAATTTCAACCAAAAACGGTATTGAACCGGTTTTGAATTTAACAAATGAAAGTCCTATTATGCCCGATGCCACTGCCGCGGCGCACTGTGCATATTTGCCTAAAACGCCGAACATACCGGCAGAAAGCCCGATAAGCGCGTATATTCCGAAACCGCCCTCAAACGCACCTGTAATTGCAGCGCAAAAAGATACCGCAATGCCGCATATTGAACCTGATGTGATTCCGCCGTATTTTGCGGCGGCAAGAATTAAAAACACACCTGCCGTTTTACCTACCGATACCCCGAAAACCGTAAAATTTGAAAGACCCGTCAGCACAACCGAAGCGGTTACAAGAATACAGGCGAGTTCATCGTAGTTAAGACCGCAGTTGCGTCGGCTTAGCGATAAAAACGTTTTGTGCGTAATTATCACCGCCGCAAAAATTATAAGGCTTTCTGCCGTGAGTTTAAGCGCGTCAAGCGGAATGCCGCTGTATGTAACAGCACCGGTAAAAGCGTTTGCAAGCATTGTTATAAGTCCTAAAAACAACGGGTTTTCACTTATTTTTTTATAGCCTGAAAGCAGTAATCTTATTGCTATTACGGCAAAGAGCGCCGCTATGTACCTGAAACCTCCGTTTCCTATTGCGGGAATAAAATACCCCACAAAAGCGCCTGCCGCAATGCTCGGTAAAAATACGGATGTGCAGCCACCTACAAGGCACAGTCCGAACGGCATAAGATTTTCAAGTATAACCCCGCGTGAGGCAATAAATCCAAGCAGTGCCGTAAATATATGTAAAGCGGCAGCGGCGGCAAGTTCTTTTTTGTTTAAATTAAGTTCTTGCTTTGGTTTTGTTGTTAAGTCTTTCATTTTAAAATCTCCGTTTCGTTTGACATCAGGTGATAAGTTCTCAAAGTTATTATATATCCAAACCCGTAAATTTTTTGTCAAACCGAGTGTGCAGAAAAAAACGATTTTTTGTCCTTAAAAATCAAAAAAATAATACTCATAATTTTAAAAGTATGCGGAAAAATAAGTTCGGAGGGATTTATATTATGAACAGACTGTTTAAAACGCTGCTTATTGTTTTTTTGCTTTTGTGCCTGCTTTGCGTATCGGCAAGCGCGCTTTCAAAAATGGGATCTACCGGCAAAGAGGTCTCCGATATTCAGAGCGTACTTAAAAATCAGGGTTATTACACCGGCTCGGTCGACGGCATATACGGCACGGCAACCCGAAACGCCGTTATAAATTTTCAAAAAGCAAACGGACTAAGCGCCGACGGCATAGTTGGCAAAAACACCCTTTCGGCACTCGGTATCGGTTCGTCGAACTCATATAACTCAGCAGATTACGAACTGCTTGCGCGTATTATATCGGCAGAGGCAAGAGGCGAAACGTATTTAGGTCAGGTTGCGGTCGGCGCGGTTGTGCTTAACCGCGTAGAGCACCCGTCTTTTCCGGATACGGTGTCAGGGGTAGTTTATCAGAACGGGGCGTTTTCGTGTATAAACGACGGTCAGTTTTATGAAGAGGTGGTTGACAGCGCCTACTCTGCGGCACGCGACGCACTTAACGGATTAGACCCAAGCGGCGGCGCAATATATTATTACAATCCGGCAATCGCCACAAACAAGTGGATCTTCGGCAGACCCGTTATAACCACAATAGGCAGACACGTTTTTTGCAGTTAAAACGTAAACGGTTTGTGAAATAAAAAAGCACCGATTTTACATCACTTGTGCAAAGTCGGTGCTTTAAAAATAATTTTTATTAGGGCGAGGCGCTTTACAAAATTATTTGTTTACGCTGTCAATAAATTTTATAAAGGCGTCTGCGCCCTGCTTATTGCGCTTGAAAACGCCGGCGTCTTCAAGCACTTTTGAAAATACAATGCCTATTTCGTCCTTTAATATTTTGTCTATATTGTCGGCGTTTATATCATTGTATTTTGCCTTGATCTCATCTGCCCAGTCGGCGTGTTTTTCAAGACTTTCAATTGCCCTTATATCTGAGTTATTGAGTATCGCTTCGGCAAGGTCTGCCATTTCGGTTTTAAGACGCGCCGGCAGCACCGCAAGACCCATAACTTCAATAAGACCTATATTTTCTTTTTTAATATGGTGCAATTCATTATGAGGGTGAAAATAACCCAAAGGATATTCAGGTGTTGTAATGTTATTGCGAAGCACGAGATCAAGTTCATACTTGTCGCCGCGCATACGTGCAATTGGTGTTGCGGCGTTGTGGGGTTCACCGTCGGTCTCGGCAAAAATAAATACTTCTTCATCGGTGTATGCCTGCCATGCCGTAAAAATTTTGTCGGCAAGGTCGATAATTCTTTCGCTGCTGTCTGCGGTAAGCCTTATTACCGACATCGGCCATTTTACAATACCTGCGGTTACGTCTTCAAAGCCTTTAAATACAACGGGCGTTTCAATAGGCGCTTTTTCCATGGCAAAGGTGTATCTGCCGCCCTGAAAATGCTCATGACTTAAAATTGAGCCGCCCACTATCGGCAGGCCTGCGTTAGAGCCTATAAAATAATGCGGAAAAATTTTAATAAAGTCAAACAGTTTGCAAAATGCCTTGCGGTTAACAAGCATAGGCGTGTGTTCGCCGTTTAACACTATACAGTGTTCGGGGTAATAAACATAGGGTGAATACTGCATAAACCAATTTTCATCGGTAAGTTTAAGCGGTATCAAACGGTGATTTTGCCTCGCAGGAAAATTAAGCCTGCCGGCATAACCCTCACACTCTTTACAAAGCAGGCATTTCGGATAGCCCGACTGTGGTGCGTTTTTTGCCGCCATAATCTCTTTCAGGCTTTTTTCGGGTTTTGAAAGATTGATTGTAATGTCGAGGTCGCCGTATTCGGTAGGCGATACCCACTTAATGTCCTTTTTAATGCGGTATGTGCGAATATAATCGCTGTTTTTTGACAGTTCGTGATAGTAGTCGGTAGCGGCTTGCGGAGAGTTTTTGTAACGCTCAAAAAATTCGCGTTCTACCTCTGACGGGCGCGGCATCATAAGACCCATAAGTTTTGTGTCGAACAGGTCGCGCGCGGTTACGTTATCCTTAATTATTCCTTTTTCTGCGGCGTAGTCAAGCAAATTTTTAAGCGTTGACTCCAAATCAACGTTTTCAAATGTTTCATCACATTCAAAACTGTCAAGGCCGAGTGCGTCTGCGATAAGATTTGTTATATATATTTTGTCGCGGTCTGAAAAAAGATTTTTTTCAAGTCCGTAGCATACGAGTTTTTCAATTTCGCGATATATCATAATTACCTCAATCTTTGTTACTGAAAATTAGGCGTGCAGGTTGATTTGTTTGCGATACATACCCACGAGTTACCCGCTGCAACTTTAATTTCATTGCCTTCGGTGTCGGTAAATTTAATCGAATCGTTCGCGTTGCCCTTTGACCATTTGATAAACTGCATCGTACCGTTTGTTGCGTAGTAACCGTCGCCGCCTACAAGATCAACTTTGCGGTGTTTGCCGTCCGGATAGGTTGAAATGTTGGTCAAAAGCACAAATACGTTTTTAACCTGTGTTTGCTCTTTTGTAAAGTAATCCGACTGAGCCGCACCGCCTAAAAGTCGGGTGTAAAGACCGCTTTGGGCGTCATAGGTAAAGTTGGTTTTGGCAGCCGGAAACGGCACCGTAATGCTCGCAGCACTGCCGCCGTCAAGGCTAAGCGGTTCATTTGTAAAGTTCACCCACTCAGAGGTATTTGAGTTGGCAGTTTTAAATTTTTCGCTTATGCTTGACCACAGATCACCTGCTATTGCATAAAGCGTGTGTTCGCTTGCAAGTCCGTTTGAGATGCGTTTTGCACCTTTAGAATTTGTATCAATGCTGATATCGTCAATATCTTTAAGATGCGGCGCACAGTATGTCGGGTCTTGTCCGCAGTGAATGTAAATTGCGTTGTGACCGAGCGCCAGATCAACGTACGGGTAGCGTGCCGAGCGCACCGAGCCTATTTTGTCAAGCTTTGTGATGTCCTGATAAACTGCCATAAGGCGCGTAACGCCGCCTTCCACCTCGGTTTCATAAATAATATCGGCACGGTTTAAACCCGTCTGAACTTTTTGAGCGGTGCTTATGTTGTTTATCATAATAGCAACAGGTCTGCGCGCGGCAGCGTCCTCGCTTATACCTTCAACGCCGGTAAGCGGATTTACCAAAAGATTTTCGGTCTGTTTGGGCGTTTCGCTGTCATCATAATCCGAAGGGTCGGCGTAAACAACGTCTTTATCGCATCCGACCGTAAAAACAAGCATAATGCAGCAAATGGCTGCAAGTAATTTTTTAAGCATTTTAAAAATCCCCCAGATGTTAAGTATAACAACTATTATAATATCTTCTGTGTTGCTTTTCAAGACAAATCGAAAAAATATTGCAACAAAATTTTACATCAAAATCGGTATATTTATTGTTGTGAAATTTGTCGATATAGTGTATAATAAATATGTATATATTTTAAGGGGTGTAATCTTTGCTCAGCGACTTTGTTTATCTGGATAACAGCGCTACAACAAAACCGTGTTTAAAAGCGGTTCAAAATATAAATCACGCATTAAATGACGAGTGGGCAAATCCGTCAAGCCTTTATAACATAGGTTTTAACGCACAGGTTTTGGTTGATGACGCGCGTAAAACAGCGGCAGGATTCCTGCATTGCCGCGAGGATGAGATATATTTTACAAGCGGCGGCACAGAGGGCAATAACACAAGCATTCTGGGCGCGGCATATTCGAGATGCAAACGCGGAAAAAGAATTGTTACCACCGCAATAGAGCATCCCTCTGTTTTAGAAACCTTAAAGCGGCTTGAAAACGACGGGTTTGAAGTTATATATATCAAACCGCAAAAAAGCGGTGCCATAGCAGCAGACGATTTAAAAAAATATATAAACCGCGACACAATACTTGTAAGTATTATGCTTGTAAACAATGAAACAGGCGCAATACAACCCGTAAAAGAGGCAGCACAAATTATAAAAAGTTCGGGTGCTCCCGCACTTCTGCACTGCGACGGTGTGCAGGCTTTCGGCAAAATGCCCGTAAATCTTAACAGTCTCGGCGTGGATCTGTTCACGGCAAGCGGCCATAAAATTCACGGTCCTAAAGGCGTGGGCATACTCTACATAAAAAAGGGCGTTACAATAAAACCTTTAATAACCGGCGGCGGCCAGGAAAAAAATATGCGCTCCGGCACTGAATCGGTTCCGCTTATAAGTGGGTTTAAAGGCGCTGTGGATGATTTGGGCGACGTAAACAAAAATCTTGAAAACACAAGTAAACTTTGGCAGTATACAAAAGATATTTTGCTTGAAACGGGGCTTGTTTCAATAAACTCATCCGACGATGTACTGCCTTACATTTTAAATATTTCGGTTACGGGATACCGCTCCGAAACACTGCTCCATTTTCTTGAAAGCCGTGGGGTGTATGTGTCTTCGGGCAGTGCTTGTGCTAAGGGTGCAGGCAGTTATGTTCTGGGCGAAATGGGGCTTTCAAAAAATCGTACCGACAGCGCTTTAAGAATAAGTTTTTCACGGTTTAACACAACGGCCGATGCCGAAAAATTAAAAGACGCGCTTGTTGCGGCAACACAAAAGTTAAGAAGGGCAAACTGATTATGAAAGAAATTATACTCATAAAAGACGGCGAATTATCGCTTAAAGGTCTTAACCGCCGTAATTTTGAAGATAAAATGGTGGCAACCATAAGGCGCAGACTCAAAAATCTGGGCAAGGTAAGCGTCGAAAGGTCGCAATCCGCAATATACATAAAACCCGTTGACGACGGTTTTGACTTTGATGAGGCGCTTGACCGCGTAAGCCGTATTTTCGGTATAGCGGCATTCAGCAGGGCGTGTGTGTGCCAAAAAGATATGGGCGATATTCTGGCAAAAGCACCCGAATATCTTAAAGATACAATGAGTAAAATAAAAACCTTTAAGGTTGAGGCAAAGCGTGCCGATAAAACGTTTCCGCTTACTTCGCCCGAAATCAGCAGAGAGGTGGGCGCCGCGCTGCTTTCGGCGTTTCCGCATTTAAGGGTCGACGTTCACAACCCGGATGAAATAATCACTGTTGAGATCCGTGATTTTGCCGCATACATACGCGGCGGTCAGATAAAGGGCGCAGGCGGTCTGCCCGTAGGCACGGCAGGTCGTGCGCAGGTTTTAATATCCGGCGGTATCGACAGTCCCGTTGCGGCGTACACAATGGCAAAACGCGGTCTGGTGCTTAACGCCATACACTTCGCAAGCCCACCGTATACAAGTATACGTGCAGAGCAGAAGGTCAAGACTCTGCTTTCAAAAGTAGCGCGTTACAGCGGCGTAATAAAACTTGCAATCGTGCCTTTTACCGAAATACAAGAGGAGATAGCCAAACACTGCCCCGAAGATTATTTTACGCTTATAATGCGCAGAATGATGATGCGGATAGCCTGTCGCGTTTCTGAGACCGACGGTTGCCTGGGGCTTATAACGGGTGAGAGTTTGGGTCAGGTAGCAAGCCAGACTTTGCCGGCAATAGCCGCTACGGATGAGGTTTGTACAATGCCTGTTTTAAGACCGCTTATAGGTATGGATAAAGAAGAAATAATCGCAATATCCAAAAAGATCGACGCTTTTGAAACATCTATTCTGCCTTACGAGGACTGTTGCACCGTGTTTACGCCGAAACATCCGCATACGCGGCCTAAACCGGGTCAGTGCGATGAGGCTGAAAAAAATCTGGAAACAGAAGCGCTTATCGAGCGCGCAATCGCAGGTATAGAATATTCATACATTGAATAATAATTTTATAAGATTGGAACTAATATGGCAGGTAAACATTCAAAAAGTTTATTTAAAAACAGCGGCATTACGGTAAACGGTGTTTTAAGCGCAGAGCGCAAAAATATGCTGCCCGTGTCTTTGCCGTTTAAAATAATAATTGCCGTAACGGTCATATCGCTTGCGGTGTCGGCGTTTTTTGTGGGCTCATATTTTTTGCCCGGCAAATTGCAGGAAAATCTGTTAAAAAAAGCCGCCGATACCTTTGAAAGCACACCGAATTATAATTCGGCGCTGCAAATACTTGCAAAAGATAACGCCGACATAAAAGGCTGGCTTAAAGCGGGCGGAACACTTATAAATTGCGCCGTATGCCAAACCGATAACGATAAGTACTACATAAACCATAATCAACTCGGCAAAAAAAGCCGATACGGTGCGTTGTTCTTATCTTCAGCCGACAGTTTCGAAAGAACAGGTGACGACCGCAACATAGTTATATACGGCAACAATATGAAAAACGGTTCTATGTTCGGCAATCTTAAAAAATACAGAAACCTTAATTTTTACAAACAAAACCCTACCGTAGAACTGTATTACAAAAATAATTCCGAAACTTATGTAATATTTGCGGTTATGCTTATCGCATCTTCGGGGGACGACGGCGGTTCAAGTTATATGCCGTCAAAAGGCCATTTTACCGATGAGGCGGAATTTGACGCCTGGTACACCGAAACTTCACGCCGAAGCCTTATTGATACTACCGTTAAACCGGGTTACGGCGACAGTATGCTTACCCTTGTAACGCCTGCTGACGATTTCAGCGGTGCCAGACTTACGGTTATAGCCTATAGGGTCAAAAACAGCGAGATAAAAAATATAGACGTAACTGCCGCGGCGGTAAACAAAAACATAAAATATCCTGAAATATGGTATAAAAACCGGGGACTGAAATATCCGTATTGAATAAATTGAAAGGAAAAATAAAATGGTACAGAATTTAAAGGTGGACATAATTTATCATCAGACGGCTTCGGACTTTGAAATGGAATTTAACCTTTGCGGTTGTTGCAGAATGCGCTTGCTTAATGAAAAAACAACCGATAAAAAAGGCTTTGTAAGGGCATTGGCACGCGATGTTTCGCGAAGCCGCGTCATTATAGCCTGCGGTCCGCTTTTCGGCGAAGACGGCATTATTCAAATCGTTGCCGCCGCAATAGGCAATGGTGTTACGGTTTGCAATAATAAGATGTACGGAATAAACGGCGATGAAAAAATCGAGATTATAAAAGGTTCAACGCCTCTTGTAACAAGTGACGGATACTTCGGCGGATGTATCATTGAGAGCGGTCCTCAAACCATAATACTGCTTACCGAAAACCGAACTTTCCGCAAAACGATAATGCAAAATCTTATTCACCCGTATATTGAGGATATAAGTTACATACAGCCCAAAAGTATAAATTTCGGAAGCGGCAAGCACACGGCAGCACCCACAGAACCCGAACAACCCGAAATTTCCGAAAACGAGGGTTATATTACCGATGTTGACAGCGATTATGAAACAGATGACGGTCAAAACGGTTATGATGTTGTGCAGAATTCTTCCGATGAGCACAACATAGAATTTATAATGGATGAACAGCCGGACGATTTACCTACCGAGCCCGAAGTAAGCGTTCAAAACGCAGAATATGATAATTTGTATACGCAAGTAGAAGATGAAAAGGATATTAAAGAGCGTTACAATCAAAGTTTTGTTCCTTCGGCAGAGAATAATATGTTTATTTCCTCACCGGAGCACGACGGCGATATGCCTGCTAAAGGCGGTAAACGCTCGCTTAATATAACAATAGTTGTTCTTGTTATTATACTGTTGCTTGCTGTTTTGGCACTTGCATATTTTGTATTTTTAAAACCGCATACTATGAGTATGAGCACAGGTGAATATCTAAGAGAAATTTTCAGTACATCAAGCACAGAATCGCTTTTTTAAAAGGGGCCGTACTATGAATTTGTGGAGCAGCACATTAGGCAAAATTATAATGACTTTTTTGATATCTATGGTTCCGGTAATCGAACTGCGCGGGGCAATACCCATAGCGGTTTCAAACGGGCTTGATTTTTGGGTGGCTGTAACAGTTTCGGTTATAGGCAATCTGGTGCCGGTACCGTTCATTATTCTGTTTATCAAAAAAATCTTTGCTTTTATGCGAAAACACAGTAAAAAACTTAACTCTCTTGTAACGCGGCTTGAAAAGCGTGCCGAAAAAAAATCCGAAGTTGTGCAAAAATATGCCTTTTGGGGACTTTTTATACTTGTGGCAATTCCCTTGCCCGGCACGGGTGCGTGGACCGGCGCGTTGATAGCGGCAATGCTTGAAATGCGTATAAAAAAAGCATTCCCCGCAATTGCGCTTGGGGTTATAGGTGCCGCAACAATCGTAACTTTTGCAACCTACGGTGTAAGCGCACTGTTTTCATAAATCCGGCATACCGAAATTTACCCTCATACGGTTAACGGTGTCAAAACCGTTTTAAACAAATGTTATAAATCAGCCGAAGTGTTAAAAGCGCTTCGGCTGATTTTGTATTATATTTTTATTTTAAAGTTCATACAATGTAATAAAATTTATTATAAGGGTGATATTATGGTTCAAAAAACACCGGAAGATTACGCACGTGAACTTATAGAAATGTACCGTGACAAGGGCGGTGCAAACGGCAGTAAAAACACAACCGATTCAAAATCCGAAAACGGCAATATGCAGCCTCAAAATGTATCTGACGCTATTTTGGAAGACGGAGTCGGCGGTCTTGTAATAAATTCGACAACTGTAGGGCGGCTTTACCCTGTTGAAGGCGCGCTTGTTACGGTTTTTACCGGCGACCCCGACAGTATGCAGATAGTCGCTATCGACACTACCGATGAAAGCGGAAAAACCGGTGTGTTCAAACTGAAAACACCTCCTAAATCCGACTCGCAACAGGCAACCGAAAGCAACGAGATACCATACGCAAATTATAACGTGTCGGTCCGATATGACGGCTACGTAGAGCAGATTGCCATGAATGTTCCCGTATTTTCGGGCGTTGTATCGGTTCAGGGGGTCGACCTTGTACCTGTATCTGCCGCGGGCAAGCATACGTCGCCGCAAATATTTCAGGGCGGAAACAAATATAATTTATAGGGGGAATATCTATGCCTGAAGTCTTATATCCCGTAATACCGCAAAATATAACCGTGCATTTGGGACCGCCCGATTCAAACGCTCAAAATGTAACGGTAAATTTTGTTGATTATATAAAAAATGTTGCCTCAAGCGAAATATACCCCACCTGGCCCGAGGCAGCGTTGCGCGCAAATATATACGCTATAATAAGTTATGCGCTTAACCGCATATATACCGAGTGGTATCCGTCGCGCGGATACAATTTTGATATTACCAACTCAACCGCGGTGGATCAGGCATTTTCGCCCGACCGTGAAATATATGAAAACATAAGCCTTATAGTTGACGATATTTTTAATAATTACGTTGTAAAACAAGGCAGTGTAGAACCGTTTTTTACGCAGTTTTGCAACGGTACAACATCTACGTGCCGCGGACTCTCTCAGTGGGGAACAGTAGCCCTTGCAAATCAGGGTCTTACGCCGTATCAGATACTTCAGAATTATTACGGCACCGATATAGGCATTGTAGAAAACGCCCCCGTTTCCGAAATAGAGGAATCCTACCCCGGAACGCCTTTGCGTATCGGCGACGCCGGAAACAATGTAAAAATAATTCAAACCGAACTTAACAGAATAGCAAGAAATTATCCCGCAATACCTTTGATTTCAGAGCCTAACGGAGTTTTCGGCATTGACACAGAGGCGGCGGTCAGGGCGTTCCAGCAAATATTCGGTCTTGTTCAGAGCGGTGAGGTGGATAAACCCACCTGGTATAAAATCAAGCAGTATTATGTGGGCGTGAAAAATTTGTCGGATCTTGTATCCGAGGGCATAACTTTAAGCGAAGCGCAGGTGCCGTTTGAAACTCAGTTACGCGAGGGTTCAGAGGGCATAGGCGTTCGTACAATACAGTATTATCTCAATATTATTGCCTATTTTAATCCTGAGTTTAATGTAATTACGCTTGACGGTATCTACGGGCCTGAGACCGCAAATGCCGTGCGTCAGTTTCAGCGGTACTACGGCTTGCCCGTCACAGGCGTTATGAATACCGCAACGTGGAACGTTTTAAACCGTATATATTCCGAAACCGTAGAATTTTTATCCGAGGGATATTCAGGCAAATACGGCAAACTGTATCCCGGATATTTTTTAACCGAGGGAATGAGCGGCCAGAATATCCGCGATCTGCAAACATATCTTGCATTGATAGGTCAAAATCTTGAAGCAATACCCGAAATACCCGTAACAGGATATTTCGGAACACAAACACGCGAGGCCGTAACGGCTTTTCAAAACGCATTCGGCATACCGGCAAACGGAGCCGTAGGCCCTATAACCTGGAACACAATTGTAAAACAGTACGACATGCTTGTATAAAAAACAACTAATAAATTTATATTTAAAGGCAATAATAAGTCCATAAAAAAACAAAAGGATTGACATAAATGTCCGGTGGGGTTAAAGATTATAAAAATTACCGTTTGAGCGGCAATATAATTAAGGATATTGCAATGTTTAAAGAGATTTTCAGCCGTGACGCCGTTATCAGAATGCGTAAGGTAAACATAGGCAAAACCGGAGTATTATGTTGTCTTATTTACGCCGACGGAATGGTAGATTCAATGCAGGTGGGCGAAACGGTTGTAGAATCTATTGTAAGGTGCGATCTGCAAAAAGGCTTTATGCCCGACGCTGAATTTATTTCAAAAAACATTCTCTTTGCGAACGAGGTCTCAAAAACCGAAAAAGTTACCGATATGCTAAGGGCGGTACTTTACGGCGATACCGTACTTATAGCCGATAACTGCAAAGAGGCGTTGCTTATAAACACAAAGGGCTGGCGCACCCGCGGCATAAAAGAACCCGACAGCGAAAGGGTACTTCAGGGCCCGCGTGAGGGATTTGATGAAGCCGCTATGTTTAACCTTGCAATGATAAGGCGCAAACTGCTCACACCGGATCTGTGTATCGAAATGACGCGCCTTGGGCGCCGCAGCGATACGGCTGTTTTTATCTGCTATCTGGGTTCACTTGCAGACCCTGCAACAGTAAAAGAACTTAAAAAAAGACTTTCAAAAATAGATATTGACGGCATACTTGACAGTAATTATATTGCCGAAAATATCCGTGACAACCGTTACAGTTTTTTAAAAACCACCGGTTCAACCGAACGCCCCGATATAGTAGCGGCAAGGCTGCTTGAGGGGCGTATAGCGCTTGTTGTTGACGGCACGCCCGTTGTGCTTACGCTGCCATACCTTTTTTCAGAGAATTTTCAGTCTGATGAAGACTATTATATGAATTTTTGGGTTTCGTCACTGTCAAGAATGTTGCGATGGGTATGCTTTTTTATTTCGGTAAGCGTTCCCGGCGCTTTTTTGGCGCTTATAACGCACCATTTTGATTTGTTGCCCACACATTTTGCAATCTCGGTGTCAGGACTCAGAGAGGGCGTGCCGATAGGCAGTACGGCAGAGTGCATAGCGCTTATACTCGCCTTTGAAATACTTAAAGAGGCAGGTCTGCGAATGCCGCAAAACTTGGGCCACGCGTTAAGCATTGTGGGCGGCCTTGTTGTAGGACAAGCTGCGGTAGAAGCCGGCATAATAAGCGCACCTATGCTGATTGCGGTGTCTTTAAGCGCCATAGCAGGCCTTATGGTACCTCGACTTTCGGGAGTGGTGTTCTATCTGCGGTTTATAACGGTTATCGCCTGCTCGCTGCTTGGGCTTTACGGTTATTTTACTGTCGCGGCAGTTTTTATAATAAGGGTGTTCGGGCTCAGTTCGTTCGGCATAGACTACACAACGTCGTTTGCAAAACCCGACTTTGCCCATTTAAAAGACAGTTTTATAAGGGCGCCCTGGAGTATGATGAAAATCCGCCCCGATTTTAACAGCAATAAAATAAGAAAAGGTGAACCGCGTTGAAAAAAATAACGGTGATCATACTTGCGGTAGGTCTTGTTTTTGCCTGCGGCTGTACAGGCTATCGCGAACTGAATCGCGGATACATTGTGTCGGCAGTCGGATTTAAAAAACAAGAGGGCAAAACGCTGGTTTTTGCCGAAGCATTATCTCCGACAGAAACAGCCGAAAACACAAAAGAAACCGAAATTTTATCGGGCGAAGGCGAAACGGTTTTATCGGCATACCGAAATCTTATAAAAAATTCCGATAAAGAAACTTATTTTGAACAGTGTGCCGCTGTGGCTGTTGAAACTTCTTTTGATACCGATGAAATATACGGCATACTTGAAGTCTGTAAAAATATTCCGTCGCTCAATGTGGGGGCATACATTATAAAGACCGATGATGTTAAATCACTTTTTGAAGTTGACGGCACAACCGGTTACGATGTTGTAGGGCTTATCAAATACAAGTCAAAAAGTGAGAATATCAAATTTTCAAATCAAATCTATAAGGCCGAGCGCGACGTTTTGAAAAACGGCGCTACAAAACTGCCGCAGGTAAACGCCAGAGACGGAAAATACATTTTATATACAAATGAAAGCGGAAAGATAAAATGAGAGAACAGGGTTATAAAATTCACGTTTTTATGTGTCCTGCACTTTTTACGGCAGGCAGCGCTGTTATAACACTTCCGTTTTGTCGGCGCAGCGATCTTTTGCCCGTATTTTTGTCTGCCGCTCTTTTGGGTCTGTTGTTTGCGGCGGCTGTTACACCGTTATTAAATTACACATTTAACAACAAGTCATATAAAAACAAGACCCTTAAAAATATATTCTTATATGCCGTCTCTTTAATAACAGTATCAGCGGCCATATACGGCGCGGTGTCGGCCGCTTTGGATTATATTGCTTTTTTAAACAAGGTGCAGCTGCCGCGCACGGGTAAAGTTTTAGTAACAGCCGCCGTGCTTCTGTTAACGCTGATGTTTATAATAAGCCGTACTTCCGCAGTGTTAAAATACGGACTTTTTATGGCGGTTCTGTCGGTTTTGACGGTTATTATGATTTTCACTTTATCGGCAGGTATGTTTGACATAAAAAGCGTTGATTTTGACCTTAAATTGACAAACGGCGGAATTTCGGCGGTATGCGGTTGCTTTTTTAAATATTTTTTTGTAACGGCGGTGCCGATCGCCTTTGTTGCAATTACAAAGCAAAAAGCAAAAGTTTTAAAAGTAACGGGCGCAGTGTTTTGCGGTATTCTGATAATATCTTTGTGTATGCTGCAAAGCGTATTTGTTTTAGGCAATGCCGTGCAAACATACCAATACCCTTATGTTACCGCAGTCAGCGCTTTTTCGTGGGGCAGTCTTTTTACACGCCTTGACGGACTTGTATACCTGTTTTTCTTTGCCTGTGTAACGGTCAGAATTTCAATCTGCGTAAAAACGGTTTTGTTGATAATAAAGTTTATACTTGATAATGCAGCCGGCATAAAAATTGCAAAAAATCGCCGCTGACATTATTTTAACTTAATAAATCTTGAATAAATCAGCGCTGTGTGGTAATATATTTTCGGTGATTAAATATGTTTTTCAAAAAACAGGGCGGTACGTTTGACTATCTTGTAGTCGGGCTCGGCAATCCCGGCAAAGAGTATGAAAACACCCGTCATAACGCAGGCTTTGCAGCGGTTGACGCGATGATGCAAAAATTTGATTTTGCATTGCCTAAAAAAAAGTTTGACGCAATTTACGGTGAATGTAACATCGGCGGCGCACGGGTATTGGTTGCAAAACCTCAGACGTATATGAACCTGTCGGGCAAAGCCGTTTCGGCGCTTGCTTCGTTTTATAAAATACCTGTTGACAGAATAATCGTGCTGTTTGACGATGTATCGATTGATGTCGGCAAGATCAGAATTCGCCGCAAAGGCAGTTCGGGCGGTCAAAAAGGCATAAATAATATTATAGACGCTATGGGCAGTCAGGATATTATGCGTGTTAAAATCGGCGTGGGCGCAAAACCGAACCCCGATTACGATATGAAGGATTGGGTGTTGGGGCATATACCGAAAAGTCAGGCCGACGCATTTAAAACCGCTGCCGAAAACGCCGCACTTGCCGTGCGTGAGATTATTGTAAACGGCATCGACAGCGCAATGAATAAATACAGCAAATAATATTTGTATGAAATGTTTAACTGATATACTTAAAACCGAACCGGATTATGCGCGGCTGCTTAAAGGTGTTTTAAGCGATTATACGCCGATAGCCGTAAGCGGTTTGTCGGATGTGCATAAGGCGTTTGTTACGTCGGCGCTTATTGCGCACACAGGCAAAAAAGCGGCGGTTATAACACCGGATGAGGCAAGCGCTCTGAACGTTAAAAACGATTTGTCATCGCTCGGAGCAAATGCGTTGCTTTTTAACACCCGCGATTATAACCTTGCGCGTGTAACGGGCTGCTCAAAAGAGTACGAACACAAAAGAATAAACACCCTGTCAAGAGTTCTTGACGGGGATTTTGACGTGCTTGTTTTTTCGGTTGAAGCGGCAACACAGTACACGGTACCTCCAAGTGTATTAAAACAAAACATTTTATCCGTAAATGCAGACGGAACGCTTAACATCAAAGAGTTTTGCGAAAAACTTGTAACTATGGGTTATGCCCGCTGCGAGCAGTGCGAGGGTGCCGGTCAGTTTGCCGTCCGCGGTGGAATAATAGATATTTTTGCAACCGGTAATGATTACCCCGTAAGAATTGAACTTTGGGGCGATGAGATCGACAGTATGTCGCTGTTTGATACCGAAACGCAGCGCCGCACAGAAAACATTGACAGCATAAAAATTTACCCTGCCGATGAGCTGCCGTTTTGCGGCAACCTGCTTGCCGAAAAGTTAGAGAATTATATAAATTCAAGCAAAAAAATAACCGATCTTCAGCGTGGATTTATTGAAAAAGATATAGCGGATCTGCGTTCGGGTATTAACGTTTCGCCCGATCTGTATATACCGTTTTTGTATGAAAAAACCGCGACTGTTTTTGACTATTTGGACGGATGTATCAACATTGTATGCGAGTCGGGCAATATAAATGAGCGCCTTAAAAGCATTTTCAAAATTGAAAAAGAGGATATAACCGCAGCGCTTTCAAGCGGAGCGCTCTGCCCTAAATCCGCCGAAATTCGACTTACTTCGGCAGAGTTTTACAAAAAATGCGAAAACGCGCTTTATTTTGAGAATTTTCCGCGCAATTATTATGAAAACCAGCCAAAAGAGATCATAACCTTTAACTTTAAACGCTCTACCCCGTGGGGCGGCGATATAAGTGTTCTTTGCGAGGATATTTCATACATCACGGGTATAAAGGGCATTGCCGTAATATTGGCAGGTGAGCCGAAAACCGCACGTGTGCTTGCGGCAGAACTTGCCAACCGCGGCATAAACGCGCTTTATACCGAAAATACCGCAGCACTGCTCAAAATCGGCGTTTTTGTAATGCCGGGCGGACTTTCTGGCGGATTTGAAATACCTATGTGCAAACTGTGCGTTATCACACACAGGCACATATCGTCAGACGGCAGACCCATAAGACATAAAAATAAGTCAGGCAAACAAATCAACTCACTTGAAGAGTTGCACAAAGGCGATTACGTTGTTCACACGGCGCACGGAATAGGCGTTTTTGACGGCATCAACCGCATAACAAACGGCGGCGTAACAAAAGATTATATTAAAATCAAATATGCCGGCAGCGATATACTTTATGTGCCTGTAACGCAACTCGATTTGGTGTCAAAATATATCGGCGCCGCAGAAGATAAAGGCATAAAACTAAACAAACTCGGCGGAACCGAGTGGCAAAAGACCCGTGCGCGCGTTAAACACGCCGTGCGCAATATGGCAAAACAACTCACACAGCTTTATGCCAAGCGTATGGCAACAAAAGGCTACGCTTTCGGTGAAGACACCGACCTGCAAAGTGGATTTGAAAGCCGTTTTGAATACGATGAGACCGAGGATCAGCTTCGCTGTATAGATGAGATAAAGCGCGATATGCAGCGCGATGTTCCTATGGACCGCCTGCTTTGCGGCGATGTCGGTTTCGGTAAGACCGAGGTTGCACTCCGCGCCGCGTTCAAATGCGTGAGCGAGGGCAAGCAGTGCGCGCTTTTGGTACCTACAACAATACTTGCAATGCAGCACTACAAAACGGTAATTCACCGTTTCGGCGATATGCCCCTCACCGTAAAACTGCTTAACAGATTTGTACCGAAAAAAGAGCAGGCAAAAACCGTTGCAGGCTTAAAATCGGGCAGGGTCGATATGGTGGTAGGCACCCACAGGCTTATATCAAAGGATGTCACGTTTAAAAATATAGGCCTTGTAATTATTGATGAGGAGCAGCGTTTCGGCGTTGCACAAAAAGAACGGCTTAAAGAGCTGTATCCTTTTGTGGATATACTTACCCTTTCGGCAACGCCCATACCGCGCACGCTTAATATGGCTATGAGCGGACTGCGCGATATGTCGTCTATTGATGAGGCGCCGTCTGACAGACACCCCGTTCAGACCTATGTTTTAGAGCAAAACGACGCCGTGCTTACAGATGCCGTAAATCGCGAACTCCGCCGCGGCGGTCAGGTGTACTATTTGCATAACAGGGTCGAGACAATTGTGCATAAAGCGGCAAAATTAAAACAGATGTTGCCCGATGTCCGTATAGGCATTGCCCACGGCAAAATGGATGAGGATGAACTGAGCGGCGTCTGGCAAAAACTTATAGAACACGAAATTGACGTGCTTGTCTGCACAACCATAATCGAAACGGGTGTTGATGTTCCGAACGCCAATACACTTATAATAGAAGACGCCGACCGTATGGGACTTTCGCAGCTTCACCAGCTTCGAGGACGTGTCGGCAGGTCGCCGCGGCGCGCATACGCATATTTTTGTTTCAGACGCGGCAGAGAGTTAAGCGAAGTGGCGTCAAAACGTCTTGAAGCAATACGGCAGTTTACCGAATTCGGTTCAGGATTTAAGATTGCCATGCGCGACCTTGAAATTCGGGGTGCCGGCAGCATTTTGGGCGGCGAGCAGCACGGCAATATGGAGGCGGTCGGTTACGATATGTACCTTAAACTCCTTGCCGATGCCGTAAATGAGGAAAAGGGCATACCGCAAACCGAGTCAGAATCCTGTCTGGTTGACCTTAATATTTCGGCACATATACCCGAAAAGTATATCGAATCATTGCCGGCAAGGCTTGGCATATACCGCCGCATAGCCGATATACGCGACAGCGGCGACGCCGCAGACGTTACGGATGAACTGTGTGACCGCTTCGGCGAACCGCCTAAAGAGGTTATGGGTCTTATAGAAATATCGCTTTTGCGAAGCAAGGCGTCCCACGCCGGGATAACCGAAATAACCGGCACGGCGAATACCGCCGTGCTGCATACCGCAAAAATCGATATGGATATCGCCGCACGTCTTGCCGATGAGTTTAAAGAAAACTTCACCGTGTCGGCTTCGGGCGAGCCTGCCTACGTAATCAGGCTGAAAAACGGTTTAAAAACAGGCGACGTTGTGTCGCGGCTTGCAAAAATTTTATAAGGCACATAATTTGATGTGGACTTTTTTATCATAATGGTATATAATTACTTAAAATGAGCAATTAAGTTTTATAAGGAGAAATTTAAAATGAATACCTTAAAAAAATCATTTGCAGTGCTTATCTGCTTTGTACTTATGGTAGGCTGCTTTACCGGTTGCCACCAAAAAGGTGAGATCGCCGTAAAAGTCGGCGACTGTGAATTCACATCGGGTTATTATGCGTGCGCGCTTGTAATTGCCGATACCGAGGCTCGCAGCAAAGTAGAATCCGCCCTTTCCGAAAAAGGTGAAAGCACCGAAAACATCGTGTATTACAAACAAAAGGTAGAGGATACCGATTACACAAAATGGGTTGAGGATACTGCGCTCGAAACCTTAAAAGAGGTAGCCGCTGCAAGAACTTTGTGTAAAGAGGCAGGCATTGAACTTGACGATGAAGCTGCGTCTACCGCAAAAAGCAACGCCGAGTATATGTGGGATAAATACGGCTACTCAAAAATTATGGAGCCTAACGGTGTTGCCAAAACCACATTTGTGGAGTATATGACCGATTCATACCTTGCAAATCTTTATTTTAATCATGTATACGGCGCAGGCGGCGAAAAAGAAATTTCCGCCGAAAAACTTTCAGAGCAGTTAAGCAATAATTATGTGCTTGTAAATAAGATCGAAGTTAATTTTGACAGCAAAACCGATGACGATAAAAAATCGGAGCGCGAAAAACTTACAACCTATGAAACCGAACTTAAAAACGGCACAAAAACGTTTGAAGATGTATACCTTGATTATAACAATATCTCTGCCGAAGACCATAAACACGACGAACCTCAGGACGGCGAAACGGCTCCGCTTGACAGCCACGCAACCGTAATAGGCAGCGAGGGTACAAGTTACGCTTCGGATTATTATACCGAGGCAAAGTCAATGGCGGTAGGCGAAATAAAGGTTGTTACTCTTGATAACGACGCAGGCATTGCGCTGATCGTTAAAAAAGATATAATGGCAGATCCGTATTATATAGAAAATTTTGATGAGACTCTGCGCCGTGACATTGCAGGCGACGAGTGCAACGATTACATTGAAAAATACGGCAATGACTTAAAAACCACCGTTCACAAATCGGCTACGGGTCAGTTTAAAGTTAAAAAAATCAAATATCCCGAACAGTAATTTTTCGTTACGCAAAAAACAGAGCGTCCGCTTTATTTAAGCGGGCGCTTTAGTTAAAATGATATTAAAAAATAATAATTGTAAAAATAAAGGAGGTATGGTAGAATACCCTTAATTTCAAAAATAACAAAAACGAGGAGTATTTTTATTTGTGAAAAACCTATAGTTCCGATAAACTGTTTTTTTAAAGGTTCGTATAATCCCGAATACGAGAAGCAGATACTCAAGGTCAAAGAAATGTGCTTTGAGTACAATAAACTGTCGCCCAACGATACAGAATCACAGCAAAAAATACTTAAAAATCTGCTCGGCAAAATGGGTAAGGATGTAATAATCACTCAGCCGTTTTGGTGCGATTACGGTTATAATATAACGGTCGGCGATAACTTTTACTCAAATCATAATATGATAATTACCGACGGTGCTAAGGTAACTTTCGGCAATAATGTTTTTGTTGCCCCGAACTGTTGCTTTACTACGGCAGAACACGCCATAGACCCCGAAATGCGCAGGTCCGGTATAGAGATAGCCAAACCCATTACAATAGGAAACAACGTTTGGATAGGTGCAGGTTCAACAATACTTGCCGGTGTTGAAATAGGCGACAACACCGTAATAGGCGCCGGAAGCGTTGTTAAAAAATCAATACCTGCCAACGTGGTCGCGATGGGCGTTCCGTGCAAAGTGTTGAGAAATATTACCGAGAGCGATAAAACAAGTTATCCTGTCTATAAAAAATAGGCACTTAACTTTTACGCCACTTAAAAACAAACGCAAATGCAATACCAAAAATCAGAACCGCCGCCGAAACGGCAACCGATATAAGCGTATAGGCAGATATTTCGGCCTGTTTAGTGTCGGTTTCAGCATTTTTGTCGGGTGGGTTATTTTCTCTGCCCGCGTTGTCAAAATCAGGTGAAAAATCACCGTTTTTGTTAGAATCGGGTCTGTCAGGAGGAGAGCCGTCCGGCATTTCACCGCGGTTTTGTATTTCAGGCGGCTCTTGTTTTGAAAAAGATGAATTATCCTCATTGTCAAAAGGCGGCATTTGCCCGCCTTTTTTGTTTTCGTCTGCCGTAGCTGTGCTGTTATCTTCACTGCCTTCTTCGGAACGGTCTGAAAAATTATCTCTGCCGGGTCCGTTCATACCACCGTTTGCCGAATTCTGCATTGTGCCCATATCACTTATCTGCAAACCATCTGCGGATATAAGTTCGCTGTTTTTCTGCGTCTCATCGGTTGAACCTATACTGCCGTCAAGCTGCCCCTTGATGCTTTGTGTGCGCAGGGTGCAGAATTTTTTAAGTGTCGAAACCCCCGTTTCAAACTCATCATAAGCGCAAAATTTTGTGGGGTCGTTTTTTACGTAGGGTGAAATCAACTCATAAACACTGTCAATAATATTTTCAAACTTGCCCGAATCAAACCACTCCGAAATGAATTCTGAAAAACAGGTGTGATACATTTCGGTGTAATTTTCATCTTCAAATATCCAGGCGATCATAGGTCTGTCAGAGGTGCTTCCGCCCGAAACAGGCGTGTCTATCGGGTAGTTGATAAGACTTTCGGCATTGTTTGACGACCCGAGACCTCCGAACGCAAGATTATAATCCCACGGAATCATCTGCATCCGGCCGTCTTTTTCATAAAGATAATAGTTATGGATCATAGAACCCGTATAGCTGTCAAAATTAAGCACAAAGTTATGAACCGTAAAATATCGTATTACAGACTCAATGTCCACAACGTCGGTTATGTTTTCTCCGGCGGACAGGTTTTTAAGCGATTCTATCAAACATGTTTTGTCATCGTCCGAAATATCGGTTTTTGCATTGTCAAAAATATTCGGATAACTGTCGGGGTCATCATCAATATATTTTAACAAAACATCGTCGTTGCCGGTTCGGTTTTCGGCGGTTTTGTTTTGTCTGTCGCCGCCTGTGTTTGTGCTGTCGGGTTTATAAAGTTCACCGTACCCACTGCCGTAATTGCGGTTTAAAAACGCCTCCTCTATACCTTCAACCGCAAGATAAAGTCCCCAGTCTTCACCGTTTACCGTTATGTTTGTATAACTGCAAAGCGGTGCGGCAACACCGCTTTGTGCCATCATCTGATACGTCAGATAATCCTTCATATATGTGTTATCCTGAATGATGTTGTTAAGGCACAGTTTGTCGAGTCCGTAATATGTTTTCGAACTGTCATAATGATCAAACTCAATTTTAAAACTGTATCGGTTGTTGCCGTAAGACTCAACCTGCGTAAGCGACGTATTGCCCTTTGCCCTTATAGCCACATTTTTGTACGCATTGTTGTCTATTACGACCGCACACGAGTAATACTCTTCATTTTTGCAGTTTGCCGTAAATTCATCCCAATTATCCATAACAATATCAACGGTATGAACGTATGAGGTGTCAAACAGGCGGCTTTCGTATTCGGGCGCGGAGTAGGCTTTTTTTATGTCGAAACGTTCAGCGTTTACAAAAAACAGGGTCAAAATCAATACAAAGGCGAGAACGCCGCAGCATATCGCGTCAAAATGCTTGTGCGTTGACATATTACGCCCCCTAACCCATATATTCGCCGTTATAGCTTACAAGAACAGCGCTTTTTACACCCTCGATTTCTGAAAGTTCGTTAATAAAATCGGTGTTTTCGTCTTTGAGGCGCACTTCAAAGGTAAGTTCGGTGTTTTCTTTTTGAACCGTTTTGCTTTTAACCACACATTTTTTAACAGTCTTTTCAAGAAGATCGGTTGCGTTTTTTTCGCTTGCTGCGTTACATGCAAGTACCACAATATAAGGATTGCAGTGCGGTTTACGGTTTACAAACACAATAAGAATAACACCTATAACAACACTGCCTATTACCGCAAGCGGAATCATACCTGCTGCAAGCACAATGCCTACCGCAATAGACCAGAACAAAAATGCAATGTCAAGCGGTTCTTTAATGGCGGTGCGAAAACGTACAATTGATAATGCGCCCACCATACCGAGCGATAGAACAACATTGGATGTAACCGCCAAAATAACAACGGTTGTAATCATTGTAAGCGCTACAAGCGTTGTGCCGAAACTTGACGAATACATAACGCCCTGATACGTTTTTTTGTATACCAAAAAAATAAAAAGACCTATACCGAAAGCCAATACCAATGCCAGTACCATATCTAAAATACTTACGCTTGTAATGTTTTCAAGAAAACTTGATTTAAAAATATCGTTAAAACTCATAATAATTTCTCCTTTAAAATTTAATTCTCGGCTCCAAACGGATTAACCGTAAATTCTGCATACGGCATATTTTGAAAATGCGCCGACCCTGCAGTTTTTAAGTTGAAGTGCGTCTTTGATTATGTCGGGTAAATATTCATCCCACTTGACTTCCAAAATAATCGGCGAGTCCTCAACCGAAACGGTAACGCTGTCTGTATTTAAAAAATCGGTGTTTTTTATTCCCGTTCTGATGTCGTAATCCAACGTTACGCGAACATTGCCCGGTTCAAATACAAACGGTTCCCTTGTGTAATCCACAATTGTTTTAGGGGCAAGACCGCACTTTATTTTGGTATAAGACTCATCCAAAAGCGGCTCACCGCTGTTTAAAAGTTTGCCGAAATCGCCTTCTGATATTGCCCTTACGGTTTCAACATTTACAGGCACACTTTCCTTTAAGCAAAGTCCGTTGATTTTGGTCTTTTTTTCAAGCCTGATAAATGAAAGGTCGCCGTTGTAATACCTCAATCTGAACTTTTCGCGCATATTTACGCCGTCGATTTTTTCTTTAAGCGCTCTGTCCGACAGCGTGTCAAAATAAAGACTGCGTATTTTATACTTGCCGTTTAAGGCGTGTGCGTCGCTTTCGGCAATTTTCGACATTCTGCTTCTTACAGCCAACATATCTGCATAGCCTATTTCGTGTTTCCATTCGTGTCTGTATTTCATTTTTATCTCCTTTCTTTAAATGCTTGCATTTTAAAGCAACTGTATTGTATAAGACAAATATTGAACTTTGATTGAAACCGAATAAATATTTAATAATAAAACCCCTATGCCTTTTTGGGGCAGAGGGGTTTTGCACCGTAATATCATATATTTTTGCTTTGGGTAACATAGAATTTTAAAAAATAAAGTGCAGCATAAGCATATAGCAAACGGTTCCGCCTGCTATCGACAGCAGCATTTGCCGTTTCCATAGGTGCAGACCGCCCGTTATAACAACCGCAATCGGTTCGGGCGCGCCGTGCGACCCCTGCAACACATTTATATTTCTCAGGCAATATACAACAAGCATTCCGAATACCGCAGACGGTAAATACTTACCCATATATTTTACAAATTCGGGTGTTTTGCGCTTTTCGTTAAACAGCGCAAATGGCAAAAATCGGGTAAGCATTGTACCGCAAACACACAAACTTATAGTTATGATCTGTTGTGAAAGCGTCATTTTTCAACCTCCGTATGATCTATTTTCTTTTTAAACGCGGCAAGCAATATAATTATGCTTGCCATTGTAGGCAGCATAAACGAGTTTGAACCAAAACATATAAGACATACGGTTGCCGCCGCTACTCCTATTAAAGATGATATGTGATTTTTTTCTTTGAGCCATTGCTCAATAAAAATAACAACAAACATAGCGGTCATTACAAAACTTATGCCCGATGTGTCAAACTTAAAAAGCGAACCTGCAAGTCCGCCTGCGGTGGCGCCGAAAAACCAATAAAAATAATTTAAAAGGGTTACAAAAAACATAAACCAGCCTTTGTCTACCCCTTCTGGTATATTTGCGGTATAGTTTACCGAAAAGGTTTCATCGCGCATACCGAAAATCAGATAATATTTTTTAAAGCCCATACCTTTAAAACGTTCAAGCATAGAAATGCCGTAAAAAATATGCCTTGCCTGAATAAGCAGGGGGTCATAAAAAACACCAGAACCGGCCAAAAGGGCTAAGCAGCATTTCAACCGCAACAAACTCCAAAGAACCGCCGTATATTAAAAGACTCATAAACATAGGATATAAAAATGAAAATCCGCTTGCATTCATATAAATGCCATAGGCAAATCCCAAAAATAAAAACCCTGCCAAAATAGGCACGGTATACGGAAACTCCGCCTTTAACGCTTTAAGTTTCATAAAATTGTCCGCCTTTTTGTTGAAAATATAATAAGCACGATGTAAAATAAAATCAGCGCACTGAAATTATAGCACCGTCGCTATCGGTTTTCAAGACGCTTAATTTAATAGTATTAAGTTTTATGAGGTGGGATTATGCCGTGGGATTCAAAACAGTATTTAAAATTCGCAAATGAGAGAAAACAGCCGTGCATAGATTTGATTTCGCGCTTAAACGGTGATTTTAACAGCATACTCGATTTGGGGTGCGGACCCGGAAACAGCACTGAAAATCTTTTTAAAAAGTATACCAAAGCAACCGTGACAGGTTTTGACGCCGATGACAATATGCTTAAAAGGGCAAAAGAAGATCATCCCGATATACAGTTTGTAAGGGGCTTTGCCCCAAACGATTTTGACAAATTAAATCAAAAGTTTGATCTGGTGTTTTCAAACGCCTGCATACAGTGGATAAGCGGTCAGGAAAAATTGATCGAAGGCGTTTGCGAAATACTTAATAAGGGTGGAACGTTTGCGGTGCAGGTCCCCCAAACGGCCAGTTCTTTGTTTTATAAAATTTTACACAGACTGATAGAACAAAAATGGACAAAACTCAAATCGGTCAGAACTTTTTACACTTTAAACGCCGAGGGATACTACAACGCGCTTATAAAACGTTTTAAAGATGTAACGGTTTGGCAGAGCGATTATTACCACGTTGTAAGCAAAGAATCGGTTATCGAATGGTTTATGGGCAGCGGACTGCGCCCCTATCTTGAACTGCTTGACGCAGGCGAAGAAAAAGAGTTTTTAAACGATCTGTATACCGAAATAAATAAAGGGTACCGGCTGTTGGATGACGGCAACGTATTTTTAATAATGCCGAGATTGTTTTTTATTGCAAAAGACAAGTTATAATCAAAACCGCATAAAATCATTTTAATTCATAACACTGCACAGCACGTTAAATCAGGAAACGCAGAGCATTTTTTGCTAAAATGCAATAGCAGAAAGGGAGTGAAATAATGGATTGGATACAGGGAATACAACGGGCGATAGACTATGTTGAGGCAAATATAACCGAAGAAATCGATTTTGACGAGGTTGCAAAGCAGGCGTATTCGTCTTCTTTTCACTTTCAAAGGGTATTCGGCATTTTGTGCGGTCTCACGCTCGGCGAGTACATACGTATGCGCAGGCTTTCACTTGCGGGTGAAGAACTTTCTAAGGGGAATGCAAAAATAATCGATATAGCACTCAAGTACGGATACGATACACCCGAGAGTTTTTCCCGTGCCTTTACACGGTTTCACGGCGTTGCTCCAAGCGAGGCAAAACACAGCGGCAACGTTAAAATATTCACTCCGCTGTCTGTAAAATTAACCTTAACAGGAGGCAGCAAAATGAATTACAGAATTGAAAAAAGAGATGCGTTTCAGGTTGTATGCAAAAGAAAAAGAGTAGGCAAACCGCAGTCTGCAAATGCCACGCAGGATATTACCGCCATGTGGCAGGAATACGGCGCAGACGGAACAATGGAAAGACTGATTGCTTGTATGCCGAAAAACCCCGTAATGAAAGGCTTGCTCGGTATTTGTTTTTCATCCGAGCTTTATTCAAAACAGTTTCCGTACGGTATCGGTGTCGAATACGACGGCAGAAAGGTCGATAATGATTTGGAAATCGTTACAATTCCTGCAAACACCTATGCAGTCTTTACAAGCAGGGGTAAAATGCCCGACGCTTTTATTGATACTTATAACAGAATTGTTACCGAGTTTTTTCCGCAAAGCACACAGTATGAATATGCCGAAAGCGTAGAGTTTGAGGTTTATTCATCGGCAGATACGTCTGACCCAAATTATCAATGTGAAATCTGGATAGCCGTGAACGAAAAATAATATACTCAAAACAACCCCCGTGTTTTACAAATAACACGGGGGTTATATATTGAAAACTGCAGATAAATATGGTAAAATCGGTTTACCAATATTAAAATTATGATTATATTAAGCCTGTAAAAGGAGAAAAGTTCTATGCGGCGAAAAGACCGTGAGATCACCGATATTGAAACAATCGAAAAAATTATTCAAATGCCAAATATTTGCATCTGGGTATGTTTGATGATGAATACCCTTATGTTGTGCCGTTGCATTACGTTTACCGAATAGAAAACCGAAAAATTACGTTTTATATACACTGCGCCAAAAACGGCCGCAAACTTGACTGTATCAGAAAAAACAATAACGTGTTTGTGCAAATCGACTGTGATGAGTCTCTCATTACGGCAGATACCGCCTGTGAGTACAGCGCGGCATATAAATGCGTTATGTGCAGGGGCAAGGCAACAATTGTAGATGACTCTTGCGAAAAAAGCAGGGCGCTCAGTTTGCTTATGAAAACGCAAACAGGCAAAGATTTTGCCTTTACCGAATCAATGGCAGCTGCATTGGCGGTGGTTCGGATAGATGCAGAGTCGTATACCGCTAAGGTCCATGAAAAATAAAAAAGTGAGAGCAATTTTTAGGTTTAAATTTTTATTCCTTGTCAAGTTTAAAGTATTCGGATAACTTTTTAAACCGCGGTTTAAACTCAAACACCCGGTCAAGGTGTTTTGAAAAAAATCCGATTATAGTTCCATTTAACAGTGCCATTACAAGCGTGCCCCAATTTATCCCGACAAATTTTTTGAAAAAACAAAGCGACATCACAATGCTTGCAGTAAGGCATGTCAGGTCAACCGCCGTTTTAATGACCGAAAGTTTAATGTTGTATTTGAGTGAAACGGCTTTTACAAAAAAATCGTAAACCTGCGGATAAAAATACGTTTTAAAAAACAGAGCTACCGAAAACGATGTTAAAAACACTCCTATAATAAACATAACTATTCTGAGCCACAGCGCCATACTGCCCGGGGTCGTTACGTTTGGGTCAAAGCAGGGAACTTTTCGCCACAAATCCAAAACCGCACCGTAAATCAGGCAGGTTGCAAACGACATAAAATACAAAAATCTGAATTTTTTAAGAACAAGACAAAGTATAACAAACACGCCTGCCTGAATAACATATTCTGCCTGCCCAAACGTTATAACCCCGACTTTTAAACTGAGCAGATATGCCGGTGCAACTATCATCGAAATCCCGAAATCAGCCGATGTAAGTATCGCCACAGCGAGCGCCAGTAAAACAATAGCAATAAAATATACCGCTTCAGACGATATTTTTATTTTTCCTCTCAAATCGGTTTTTGTGTGAAAATCTTCAGCGTTTTTTTGCCTGCACGGCATATATGATCCCCCCTGTAATAAAAAAAGCCACGCACCCAAAAAGGCGCATGGCGAAAAGTGAGTTTGCACTCAGAAAAATCCATACTGATTTTACGTCTATATTATATAATACGGATAAAAAATTGTCAATATAAAGAACGGCGCATAATAATAAATCCCGTGCACATAAGTAAAACGTTAACAACCCATGAAAGCGGAAACGCATAGTACAGCACAGATAAAGTCTGATATTTTTCAAACATGGTGCATATCCAGACTATGCGGAATACGTAGGTGCCTATCATTGTGCATACCGCCGGATACACCGCGCGTCCGCTGCCGCGCAAAACACCTGCCGGTATTTCGTACAAATTGCATATAGGTTCAAAAAGCAAAATACACAAAATTCGCAACGCGGCACTTTCAATTACCATCTGTTCGTGTGAAAAAATACCGGCAAAAAAATTTCTGAACAGCACAACCGCAAAAATTAAAACCGAACTGCAAACTGCCGAAAGCAAAAGACACAGCCAAAATATTTTTTTACACCTTGCCTTTTGCCGCGCGGCAAAATTCTGACTTGTAAAGGTTGTAGCCGTCTGCCCAAACGCCGTTATTACATAATAGGTAAAATATTCAAAATTCATAGCGATCGTGCTTCCGGCAATTGCGGTTTCTCCGAAAGTGTTTATCGATGCCTGCACAAATATATTTGCAAAACAAAATACCGCACCCTGCACCGCAGAAGGTATGCCCAATTTAAGAATTTGTTTTGTAAGTGAAAGTGACAGTCCGGTCTTATTTAAACACAGTTTAAACTGTTTATCTTTTGCAAGACGGTGCAAAACCGTAAACGCCGATATTATGTTGGAAATACCCGTTGCGGTTTCAACACCTGCCACGCCTATATGAAACACTATTACAAATAACAGATTAAGTCAAACATTTGCAATGCCCGAAAAAAGCAATGCAAAAAACGGATATCTGCTGTCACCGCGCGCCCTTAAAATTGCCGCACCGAAGTCATACATAAGCAAAAACGGATACCCCAGCATATAAATGCGAAGGTAAAGTTCGGCAGCGGAAAAAATACCCTTAGGGGTTTTTATTAACCTTAACAGCGGTCTTGCAATGCACTGACCCAAAAGCATACCCGTTATGCCTATGATAATTGATAACAGTATCGCCGATTGTGCAGCCGCAGGCAGATTTTCTTTTTTGTTTTGCCCTATTAAATTTGCAATAAGTATATTTGCACCGATAGATAAACCCGATGAAATCGTTACAATAAGTGCGATTATTTCGGTGTTTGTGCCAACCGCCGCAAGCGCGTTCGAGTCATCAAAAAATCCGACAACCGCTGTGTCCGCCGCATTAAAAAGTTGTTGTATAATGCTGCTTAAAGCAATAGGCAGCGTAAATAATAACAGTTTTTTTGTGAGCGGACCGTGCAGCATATCAATATCCGCGTTATTTAAGTGCATTTTTTATTACCCCCATACAGACTATTGCAATATTATACATTACGGGCTATAATATAAAAAGCGAATATTACAGATATTATATATCGAAGAATGGAATGTATAAGAATGGATAACCCTTTAATAAAGTATCTCGCTTTTGTTAAAACAGTAGAAAAAGGCAGTTTTACAAAAGCCGCCGAGTCGCTTGACTATGCCCAATCTTCCGTAAGCAAAATGATTGCAGACTTAGAAGACGAATGGGGAATGACGTTGTTAGAGCGAAACCGGAACGGTGTATGCGTAACATCTGCAGGCACGCAGGTTTTGCCGTATTTACGCAGGGTTTTAAGCGGATACAGCAACCTTGAGGGGCAAATATTGCAAATGCAGGGCATCGAAACCGGTGTTGTGCGTATAGGCACGTTTTCAAGTGTGGCAATAAATTTGCTGCCTGATGTTTTTGCAAAACTTCAAAAAGATTACCCCGGTATAGAATACGAAATGCTGCTCGGCGATTACACAGAGGTTGAAAGCTGGATAGACGAAGGGCGTGTGGATTGCGGCTTTTTGCGTCTGCCGGCAAAACAGCATTTTGACACAATACCGCTGATACAGGATGAATATAAGGTCGTATTACCGCAGGGTCACCCACTGGCAAAAAACAAAACTATTGAAATCGAAGCCCTTAGCGGACTGCCTTTTCTGCTTTTGGAACACGGCGGAAAAACCGAGGTTACCGACCTGCTTGAACGTTATAACATAAGCCCCGATATTCGGTTTACCACTTGGGAGGATTTTGCAATAATGTCTATGGCAGAAAAAGGACTCGGGGTAGGTATTCTGCCCGGTATGATTTTGCAGCGAATACCTTATAAAATTGAAATACGCCCACTTAAACGACCGTATTTACGGACTGTCGGTCTGGTTATGAAAAGCTCAAAAAATTTAACGCCGGCAGTCAAAAAATTTATCGAATACCTGCCGCCGTTCAAAAAAATTTAAGTGATATAAAAAAACAACCCCGAACTTTTACAAATCGGTAAAAGTTCGGGGTTGTTAATTTTATAAAGAGTTTAAGCAAATAAACCTGCAGCGCGCCGCTGCACAGCTGAAAACGGGTCCGGCTCACTTTTTGAAAAGCGATTCGGCAATTATTTTTTCTGTTCTTAAAAATTTTTCACATTCTGACAGCGGAAGAATTTTTGAAAAATAAAATCCCTGCATCATATCGCAGTTAACCCCGTCAAGAAAATCTGCCTGATCCAAATTTTCGACTCCTTCGCAAAGAACCTTTGCACCGGAGTTATGAACCAATGATATAATGTCCGAAAGCATAATTTTGCGCCGTTTAGACGTGCAGGATGAAATAAATTCACTGCCGATTTTTACCAAATCTATTTCATTGTCATACAGATCGGCAAACGATGAAAAACCCGTGCCCATATCGTCAATAGCGATTTTAAAGCCCATTTCGCGACACCTGCAAATATTTTTCGAAACAATTTCTGAATTTTCTGAAGCAGAATCTTCGGTTACTTCAATTACAAGTCGGCTGCGGTCAAATTTATAACCTAAAGAAATTTCGGTTATGTGATCGGAAAAATCATTTTGACTCAGAGAAATCCTTGTGAAATTGCAGGTTAAAAAGAGGCGGTCATACGGTTCTTTGCTCCAGTTCTCAAGCAGTCGGCAAACGGATGAAAATATATTGCAATCGTGCCTTATTATTTGTCCGGTTTCTTTTAGAATATCAATATATTCGTGAGGACGCAGTATTCCGTATTCAGGGTTATGCCAACGTGAGAGCAGTTCGGCACCGCAGATTTTTCCGGATCGGTTCTCGGTTATTAACTGTAAATATACTTTGAATTCATCTTCGGCAACGGCATTCGCTATCGATTTTCGCAATTTTTCCTGTTTTCTGCTTTGTGCCAATTGGCTTTTTGGGGTTATCACCGTAGAAATTTTGCGTCTTAGGGCGGCAAGGTACCCCTGCCTTGCGTTATAAAATGCGGTTTCGGCGTTGCAGTCGGGGTGCTCGCACAACCGTGTTATGCCGGCGTTAAAGGCGTTGGACATATCCGGATAAAACTCCTGTATATACCGGTTTAAACTATTGATAATTGTATTTGCCTTGTCTGTACATTCATTTTCTGTCGATGCCTGAATAAGCAATACAAAAACTCCGTCGTTTACCCTTGCCAAATATTCGGCGTCGGCAATTGCGGCGTTAAGGTGCGCGGCAGCATAGTTATCAATTTCCGTGATCGTTTTTTCATCGTACTCAGCGGCAATTTTTTCTGTGTCTGTTGCCAGATATATAACGTTATACAGATTTTTTGACTGATGCGATATAAGTTGTTCAAAGGCATAAGTATAATACTCGGCGTTACCGACTCCGGTTTGTTCATCAATCATTGTGCTGCGGTTATTTTTCTTTTTTTTGAGTGTAATAATTATGCCGGCAAGAATAAGCACAAATAAAGATACTGCCGCGATAATTACTGTTTTAATTATGCGGTTTTTAACTTCGATTTTGGGGTTATTGTACGAATTTGCAATCAAAAATCCCATTTTTTCATTTTGGGATATTTCCGAAAAAGCGACTTTTATTTTTTGCACAAGTTCGGGCGACGCAATTTCTGTAAAGCCGATACAATATGTTTTGCTTATACCGTCAGAGTCGATTTCAAAAACAGGCAATAATTCCGACGTTTCGCAATCATTTTTTTCGGCTTGAAGCGCAGTTACCAACTCAGCCTGATTGTTTCGCGACAGTTCCTTTTGTCGGTTTTCGGGTGACGCCGAAATATAGGTAAATGAAATTCCGGTTTTTTCCGAAACCGAGTTTAACATATCGGGAATTGCACCGCAAAATGCTTTTGTTTCGGTGTTGTAATATTCCAACGGAAAACAGTCCGGATTGCCTGCTACATATACGGTGTCCGGTTCTCCGCAGTCATCTGATGAAGTATATACTGCGGCACAGGCAGGCACATTAACAACAATTATTGCGGCAAACAAACACAGATATACAACGGCTGTTTTGAATAATTTACCGCTCATTCTTTTGGCTCCGGTTGCAAATCCGAAATTTGCCCTTTATCCGAATTCAATTGCTCTTTAATATCCTCAAACATTGAAACAACCGACATCTGCATTTGCTCAATACGGTTTTCTATTTCCTGTTTTTCGGTATCAAATAAATTAACCCTGTTGAGCAACTCGTCATTTTTTCTTTTGAGTTCGGTGTTCTCCTGATTTAATCCGGCAGCTGCGTTGCTTAATTCCTCGTTTTTTCGGTTAAGTTCTGCCAATATTTCTTTTTGCTCAATGATTTTTTGTTCTTCCTTTTGTTCATATATCGTGTTCAGCTGCGAAATATACTCGCACACATCATTTTTATTGAATCCGAACAGTGCGGTTCGTAAATCTTTAAGTTCCATAAAATTTTTTCTCCTCTTATTTAAAGTTTATTTTTTTGCGTTCAATTCGGCCCCACTGCAATTTCTTTTTGTGATAACCGAAAAATGCCGTTGCTCTGACCCACGCCAAAACAAAGCGAAGACAGGTGATTTCGAAAACACATAAAAGACACGCCTTTAAGGCATCGGAAAAAGTCAGTTTCAGGTCCGAAGTATAAATTCTTGAAAAAAACGCCGTCAGTGACAACACGCTTCCGAACACTGCGTAAATAAGAAAAAATAAAACCATAAAGGGAATATTTATAAGGTCCATTGCAAATGCCAAAAGCATTGTGAAAACTCCAAATATCTCAATAAACGGTGAAAGCAGTTCATATATCAAAAAGTACAAATAAGAAATATATCCTACCGCGCCGAATTTGGGGTTAAAAAGTATTTTTCTGTGCCTGACCATACTTTGAAAAAGTCCGAGGTGCCAGCGTTTGCGCTGTTTTTTCAGGTCACCGAGCTTTTCGGGGGCCTGCGTCCAGCAAATTGCGTCGGTGGCATAACATACGGTGTACGCCATATTATTGACGGTGCAATATTCGTGAAGTTTTACAACAAGTTCCATATCCTCGCCCATTGTTTTGTTGTTGTATCCTCCTGCGGCAATCACAACATCTTTTTTAAACAGTCCGAACGCGCCCGAAATAATAAGAGATCCGTTGAATTTATCAAACATAATTCGCGATGCCAAAAAAGACCTGTCATATTCAAGCACCTGCATACAGGCGATTATATTTTTAGGAAGCCGGTATTTTTTAACCCTGCAATTTTCAAGTTCAACGTCGTTGGATAACCGTATCAATCCCCCGACTGCCACAACATTGGGTTTTTCTAAAATAGGCTGAGATATATTTTTAAGCGAGTCGTATTGCAAAACGGAATCTGCGTCCATACAGATAAAATACGGGAAACTTGCGGCGTTGATACCCATATTGAGCGCGTCGGCTTTGCCGCCGTTTTTCTTTCGAATAACGGTAAGCGGCACACGGGTATCACATGTTTCAAAAACAAATTCTTCGGGCTGACACTCAATTTGCCTGCGTATCGGACGTGAAACACGGTGCATTGAAAATGCGTCGATAACCTTTTTCGCGGTTTCATCACGGGATCCGTCGTCTACCACAATAATTTCATAAGAGCGATAATCAAGCTGCAATAAAGATTTTACGGTTTCTACCACGGTAACTTCTTCATTATACGCCGGAACCACAATGGTTATCGGTACAAAATAATCGTTCGGAAAATAGTTTTTCAAACGTTTTCGGCGGTGTGTTTTATAAAGTTCGG
Organism: uncultured Eubacteriales bacterium; assembly: GCA_934445015.1. Taxonomy (GTDB): domain Bacteria; phylum Bacillota; class Clostridia; order Oscillospirales; family Acutalibacteraceae; genus UBA737. The sequence goes on from CAKSDJ010000002.1 coordinate 72,592, forward strand.
ACGAGCCCACCAACACCGACAAAAAGAGGAATGTTGAATATCCTATCATATAAACGATAAAAAATATTCCTACAACTTTTAAAAATATATCAATTGCTTCTGTCATGCGTGAACCGCCTCCTTTTCTTCGGCATAGTCACGCTGCAGGCAATAACGGATAATTTCTGAAGCGTAGCGGTCGTTTCCGTCGATTATATCGCTGAGTTCCGAGTATGTAATGCCGAGATTTTTAAGACTTATCGCCGAGTTAAGCCTAACGTACCAATTTCGGCTGTATAAATTGTTTTTTAAAATACTTACGGTAATTTCATCCGGATAAGAGCTTAAAGCCGTTGAGGCAATCGCTGCATATTGCCACTTTTGATCTGCGTTTTCCGCAGCAAGGCGGCAAAGCGATTTATATGCCTTTGAAAACGGATATTTGCCGAGGTACCGTATTGCGGCGTAGCGTATTTCGTCATTTGTTTTTTCGCTTTGCAGAAGTGAAAAGGCAAAATCCTGATAATTGCCGCTTGAAAAACGAAAATAATCAAGCAATGCAACCTGAGTTACAACCGAAAAATCAAAAAAATTTTCGACAAATTTTTTGCCTAAAGCATTGCCGCTTCCCGAAAAATTCAGCAACCCGTCAGATAATAATTTTTTGTGAAAAAACAAATCGCTTTGATCTGTTATTTTAACCGCTTTAAAAACACAGTCAACGTTACCGGTGGTGTAAAGCGCCTGCAGCGCATTTTCACGGCAGTAAATGCTTGGTTCGTGCAAAAGTTCAAGCAATGCGCCTTCAAGACTCGGAAACGAACGGTATGCGATTACACGGTATTTTTTTATAATGTACGGAAAATAGGCGGCTTCAATTTTATTCTGCCTTGCGTAGTATGCCATAAGTAAAATAAAAACTTCGTCAAGGCTGTGCAGATAGTTACGTATCTCCTGCGGATGACTTACGTATTCAGCCTCAAGCATTTTGTCAAAGGCGATCATATTTCCGACACGCCGCAATTTTCTGCTCAGGTAAACCTTATGGCTTTTATCAACCTGAAAGTTCGTTTCTGCCGCCTTAAGCTGAAGCATTACTTTATAACGCAGATTTTTGCTGACCCTTTCTGTTTTTCGCTCGCTTGTTTTGAATAACACGGCGGTCACAATATTAAAAACAATCATTGCGGCGCAAACAAAAAGGTATACATATAACATTACTTCTACTCTCACGGTGCTACCTCTCTGTTCCAAAGACTTTGTAAAATATAGTAGGAACTTTTAAGCCTTTCATGATAAGTTACCTTGTTGCCCCAGCCTTTAAGTTCAAAAGACGAAAGACTGCAGCGGTCACTGCTGTCGGTCATAATCCCGATATTCATATTGTTTATATTTATAAATTTAATTCCGTAATTTCCGCTGTAATAATCGTCAAGAATTTCCATTTTTGAAGGGTCCGAAAAATTAAGCAGCTGCCACGGTAATTTTACCTCTATATAATCACCGTTCCGGGCAAAATCGGCAAGTGAATCGAAATCCGAAGAGTCGAGATTTGCGTTTCCGCATTTTAATTTTCCGGTTTCAAATGAAGGCTCTCCGAAATTAAAAATGTTGCTGTGACGCTGCTCTTCGGTAACGTTAAAAATTTCAAGAATCATATCTATATTTACAAACTCAGAAGAATTCAGGTCGGGAACGTTATCAACAAGATATGTGTCAAAGCCCTTGAGATTTTGCGAATAGGTCGAGCGCAGTACCTCATACCGTTCCTGAACCATAAGCCGGCTGTTATCCTTGCCGTTGATTACAAGAACAAAATCTGCCGCTTTATCAAACTTCAATCCGAAATTTTCGCAATAGTTGCTGCCCGTTTTAGGCGTTGTATCAATCGGAATAAAAATTTTTTCGTTTTCAAAATCAAGATTTTTCTTGTGTATCAGAAAATACATAAATCGCTCATCATACCTGACAGAAAGCGACATATCATCTGTGCTGCAAACTGTATCGCTGTCTGCCCATTCTGAAATATCTCCGTCAACATAACAAACGGATTTTTCTTTTCCGGGATCAAATGAAAGCAGTCCGAAATATTGCTCGTTTGTCTGATAATCCGACCAATAGGGGTTTCGGGTTAAATTTACGGCATACATAGTGTTCCATGTTCGCTTGAACCATTCGTCTTGCCACGAAAACACGCAGGAGCCCGCACATCCCGCAGCCATAATATCTTCATAACACCGTATCAGCGCCTGCCCCTGATCTTTTTCAGACATATTGCCCTGATTGCGGTTCGTGTTCAAATCCCTGTGCGCCATACCTCTGCCCGTTGAAACACCGAATTCAGAAATTACTACCGGAATAGTGTGGTGTGCCGTAAGCATACTGAGATACGCGCGGTATGTGTTTAATTCTTCGCCGTCATAAAAAGGAGTTTTATCGGTAATGCCTGAAAAAGTCCAGTCATCTGTCCAGTTAAGATAATCGGGATAGTACGGGTAAACATGGTAAGACGCAAATTGCCCCGTTAACAGTTTATCGGTCGTTTTAATATGCTCAACATCCACGTAAGCACATTTCATATATAAATTTTGAACAGCTTGTGGGTATTCAAACGGGTCGGTTGTCGGCCAGTTTGAAAAAGCAATAAGTTTTTGGGTCTTATAGCGCTTTGTTTCATAGTCGATCAGATGATTTCCTATTTTGCACAACAGCGTTTCAAAAACCGAAGCGTCCTCGGTTGTGTAAAGATATTCACCTTTAAATGATGTATAGTCAGATATGTCCTTATAGGTCTCATCGGTGTAGGCAACCGTAATGTCGTCCCACTCAACACCGAGTATATAACCGATAATCCATGGCGAAACATCTTTGCTATAGGTTCCGTGACCGGCGCTTGCAACACGGCCGAGCGACAGTTTTTTCTCGCCGTGAATAACGTCGATCATAGTAATGCTGTCACGTGAAAAGGTATTGTAAAAATCATTATCGTATGCATCTCTGTGTGAATTTTGAACATAGTCGTTTACCCAAACACCGTGAATCATATAAAGAGGGTCGGAGTTTGAGCGGTTATATTCATAAAAAGCATTATAAAAGGTATCGTTTTGAATGGTATAAACACGAATTGTGTTTGCACCCATTTCCTTTATATATTTAAACCAGCGTTTGTAGGTTTCTTTGTCTATACTGAAATCCGTAGACCATTCGCCGGGTTCGCCCGAACCTAAGTTTACACCCTTTATTTCAAATTCGCTATATCCGTTGCCGCTGTCAAGCAAAATTTTGTTATCCTCGGTTTTTACAAAGGTATTTACCTGTTTTGAGGGGTTAAAATCGATATATACGCCTAAACGGTAGTACGCCGTATCAATGCCGACAAATAAAAGAGCAATACATAAAACAATGATAATAAATTTTTTCATATTCGCTCCTTTCTCGGTTTGGTAGGTTAGAGTTTTGTAACACTAATCTGTTACTTCGGTATATTTTTTGATTTTTGACGACGCGCTGTATTGTCTGAGTGTTTCAATATTATTGTCAAGCCAGGCGGTGCGTCCGCTGAAAAAAGTTTTAAGTTGAGTTACTGCCTCATCATAAGAGTGGAGATTTCTGTCTTCGGGTTCAAGAAGCGTATCATCGCTGAAAGATGAAGACCACCGCTCGTTGTTCCGCTCTATCGCGGGTCCCAGAAAATCAATTACACCGTCTATGTATTCCTCTAAATATTTATCGCTGAACACGGTTTTGCGAAGGGACTTGTACTTGTTTATGACCCTTTCGACAAAATCTTCGTCTTTCATAAGCATACCGAACCATAATTTGTTTTGAATTTCAAAATGCTGCACCGACATAACGGTTCGCTCCTGATAGTTGTCGCAGGCGTTATTAAAATCCCATACACACATTTTGTATTTGCCGCCCGTGTCCTTATAAATATAGGTTGAATAAGAACCGGCGTCATAGTTTACAACAAGTTCGTGAATGATAAAATATTCGACAAAAGAGTCTTCGTCTATATAGTTTTTATAGCCGTACTTTTTGTTGTTGAAATCGTATGAGTAAAGCGCCTTTTCAAAACGTGAAAAATCAGTTTCAATGGACCTTTTAAGCGTATCGTTCAGTTTTTCGGGACCCGGATATTCGACCTCTAATTTTAAATCGCTGTCTGCTCTTAGAGTATAGGCGGTCAAATTGTTTACACGGTCGGTTTCGACGCCGTTTTGGCGATCCAGCCTTAAAAGATAGCCGGTGTAGGTGTTATCCTTGGCATCGACCGCCATATTAAGCCTTGCGCCGTTTTTGCCTGCGGTAATCATCTCGGTCAAAACATAAACGCCTTCATAATTGCCGTTTATAACAACCTCGCAAAAACGCACGTTTGGCGAGTAATCCATAACTTCGCCGGATATGTTATACATCATATAGTTGCGTATCAGGGTTTTATCAAGATACGGGCCGTGCAATACCCAATCCTGATGTTCGTCCATTCCGAGCAGCGACTTCGGATTGCTGTTTCCGTCTTTATCCACAAGTTTAACGCGGTATCCCGATTTTTCAAAATATCTTGAGCTGTTACCGCGGGCGTGTATAACAATATTGCTTGAAACTGTAGGTTTATCCGATGTATGGTTATATTCAGTTTCCGAATCCATAACCTGCATAGAGGCGGTTATTCGGTCGCCGCCGTCGGGAGTGGTAGAAAAACCTATGCGTTTTCCGTTTTCATCGGTAACTCCTTTTCCGGGAATTTCCTGACCGTTTGTATCAATAGAAATAAGGGGGAGGTGAGTGCAAAACACGCTGTCACCGTGGGCTTGTTCGCATTTTTCTTTTGCCGCATAAGATAAATGCTGGTGAACGCGTTTTTCGGTTGTTTTTCCGAACAGCAAATTCCAATTGAAAACACTCACAAGCAATATTACGGCGCAAGCAACCGCCCCAATGCTTTTATACTTCATTTTGAAAATCCCCCGTCAGTTGGATATTTCGTCATTTTGCATTACCAGATTTACATATTCTATATTTTCAAGCCTGTAAATACTGTCGGTAATATTGGGCTCTGACTTTTCAGCCTTTTTAACAAGATTTTGAGTCAGTTCATAAATCAACTCGACCGTGTCTGCGGTAGTGTTTTCAACACGCAAAATCGCTTTGCCGAAAAAAAGTTTGTAAACCTGTGATTTTATCATAGGCTGCTTTGAACGGTCTGCACGTATAATCAAAAGAATTCTGTTATCGCTTTTAATGCAGCCGAGAATAAATATAACAACAAAAGTCACTGCACTGCCTATTGAAGCCACCAGATAATCACCCACGCCGCAGCAAATGCCTATTATGATTGACCAGAATATGTATACAGTATCGCGTGAATCTTTGATAGCCGTGCGAAAACGTACTATTGAAAGTGCGCCGACCATACCGAGTGACAGAGCAATATTGTTGCCTATAACCGTCATAACAGTGCCGGTAAGCACAGTCAGAATGACAAGCGACGCATTGAATTTTTTGCTGTAAATGGTTCCCCTGTGCGATATTGAATATGAAACAAAAATAAACATTCCGAGTACTGCGGCGGCAGATATATTCATTAAGATCTGCTGCCATGTCATATCGCTTGGGTTAGTAAAAAGGCTGTAGATTTTTTCTCTCATTTTGCATACTCCTAAAGTTTTGTTTGATAACCGTTTTGGCGCGCCAGCACATATTTGCTTACCGACAGTTCACTTCGGTTAACGGGGTTTATCATTCGTTTTATATATTCCAATAAAAATCCGTTAAATTTTACCTCAAGCACCACGTTATACGGGTCAAGCACAGGGTTCATATTTAATTTCTCGCTGAACAGGTCAAAACTGCTCTCTGTAGAAACAATGTGATTGTCAAACGTTACCCTTATCTTGTTTTCTTTTGCAATATAAGCTTTGCGATTATACTCCACAATGGTTTTAGGTAAATAACACTTTGTTTTCATCAAAGCATAACATTCGGCGGCAAAAGGCTCCGTATATGAAAGCAGTGGCGAGTAATCCCCCGAAGCGAGCTTTGCGGCGTCATCACGGTTTAATTTAAGCGAGCGTTTTAACTGGTTTGCACCCTGCTTTTGCTTCATTTCAAGCATAGCGTAATCGGCTTTCGGATTATAGCACCGCAGTCTGATTTTGCGCCGCAATTCAACGCCTGCCTGCTTTTCAAAATAATCGCGGTCATAAACCGTATCAAAGTAAAGTGAGCGAATAGTGTACCCGTGCGTGCCGTTATGTGGGTCTGGGAGCATTACGTTGCTTAATTTATGTGAAAGGGCAATAAACTCATCTACACTGATTAAAAATTTCTTTTCTTCTCTTAAAACACGGTTCAAAAAATCACCTCAACAAAAAACTGACCGCACATTTCAGGTGCGGTCAGTCAATCATACGGAAAATTCCGGTTAGACACTTAACTTTGCGTCCCTGTCTTTCGACAGGTTTGCCTGTATTTTTTTATCATTATAACAAACTTTGATATCAAATACAAGAAAAAGTTTTTCACGGTTCGTTTGTATGGTTTTTGTTTAAATACATTTGCTCATCGGCTTTTTTAACAATATCCGATATTGGGGTTTTGTTCGGCTCAAAAAGCGCATAACCAACGGCTACCGACGGTGAAGTGCCGGTATCATTATTGTGAGTTAAAATCTGACTTTTGAGTTTTGCATTCAGATCCTCAATTTTACAAAAGTCAGCCTTGCGATCAATAATAACGCAAAATTCATCTCCGCCCACCCTGTAACACAATCCGCTTTTGCGATATACTTTTTTTATGGCAGACGCTACGGATTTTAAGCACATATCGCCGGAATTATGACCAAAATTGTCATTTATGCTTTTAAAATTATTTACATCAAACAAAATTATATATGCTTTTCTTTTCAATGAAGATTTATGTACTTCATAAGCCCTGCGATTTAAAAGTTCTGTCAACGCATCAAGCTGGGAGATCATATTACAGTAGTAAATGTAGAAAAGTATCATACTTATCGCCACTGTAAGCCAAGCAATTTTAACGTCGCTGTCAATGTTTTGAAACATAACGCCTACTGCAAAAAACGCAAAAAGCATCAATAGCGAACTGTGGTTTCGGTTTTGAAATTGAGCGCCGAATTTGGCAACGTTGAAAAAAAGATACAGCATACTTAAAAATACAAACAAATAATACAGCCAGTACAGTTTACCGTGATGATAAACATTTTTATCATCTACATAAAATACAATTCCCAAAAAGAGCGACAGCGTTTCCAACGTGATATGAATAATGTTTGATAGAAAAATCATTTTTTTGGATTTCATCGGATAAAGTGCAGATGTAAACACAAACGGAATAATCGGTGCTAAGCAAAACTCAATATACTTAACAATAATATGCAACGGCTTTAATACCGGTGCCGCCCCATCAAGCAATACACCTGAAAATTCTGCAAATGCACATGCCATAATTAAAGAAGAAGCGATTATGATTCCCGTTTTTACACGTTTAGGCAAAACCTTGTTTTTCGTTACCAACACAATCAGGGTAAGCAGCGATAACTGTGTTATTATTAAGGTAGAAATATAAGTTTTCATTTTACGTCCCTTTAAAATTACTGATTAAATTTCATTACTGATAAATTAAATAAAAATAATTCGGTCCATACCCCAAAAATTTCAAATGTGAATTTGATTGTTATTATGCCGAAAAAATCATACACAACTATACGTAATTCAGCAGATATTATAGCATAGCGTTAAGGTGTTGTAAAGAATTCAATCAAAAAAATATATGAAAACACCCAAAATTCTAAAAAGCATAACGGATATCGTTTTTATATTCGGTTCAGACGCAACATAATCTGAATTATGTTGTAAAAAAATAATATAAGTCGCCCATAAAGATAAAATCGATGAAAAAATGTGTATAAAAAATCAAGCCCTATTCTTTTGTTTTAAAAAATGAATAATAAGGCTTTAATTGCTATGTTTAAATTCAGATGATTTTGAAATTTTATACCTTTTTTTGCCGTAAACGCTTTACAGTCGGCAAATTTTGTGTTAAAATACTTATGTAAATTTATCTTAATTATTTATAATGTATAACATAATTCAGATTATGTTTCTGCCGCCGATTTGGGCGGTTTTTTTGTTGTTTGGGCTAAATAATCAACCGCATATTTTCCAACTGCTTTTGGTGTTCAGTGCCTGTGGAGATTATATAAATTCTTGTGGTGTTTATGCTTGAGTGACCGAGAATGTCGGCAAGCTTGGCAATATCCTTTTCAATTCCGTAAAAAACTCTTGCGAACAGGTGGCGCAGGTTGTGCGGAAATACCTTTTGCGGGTTGACGTTTGCTTCTTCACATAACGCTTTCATTTCACGCCAAACGTTTGTGCGGCTTATCGGCTTGCCTGTGCGAGTTACAAAAATCATACCGCTTTTAATATTTTGCTCTGCTGCGTAGCGGAGCAATTTTTGTTTTAATTCCTTTACGATAAACACCGACCGTGTTTTTGCTTTGCAGT
>CAKSDJ010000003.1 GCA_934445015.1 uncultured Eubacteriales bacterium
GTAATAAGTGCAAGAATGATTATTATATTGATTTCGGCAACAGCAGTACAAAATGGGCAATAAAGAAAAGAAAGGACTTAAAGAGTATGGATAATATTTGGTTGCTGACTGAAGAACGTCCTAAACCTTCTGTAATTTTACAAATCATCGAAATGTATTGTGCAGATTTTGATGATAAAATTACTTTTAAAGAAGAGATAAGAATCAGACCGATAACCCAAAACGGAAAGTTTGTCTTTGCTTATGTTGTTGAGGGACTTAAAGTTGAACAGGCGCAAAATATTTTTATAAAAACTATTAGCGGTTATTCAAGTTCCGTAGATTTTTTGCTTTTCAAACAGAAAAATATGCCCAAAGAAAATGATCTTACCAAAATTCCATTAATGGCGATTGAAGAAACAAAAACCAGTGATGATGAATCGCGCAACACGGGAGTATCTCAACGAGTTTCGAAATTCGTTTATTTAAGAAGCTTTTATCGTGATGTTAAAATGTATATGCTGTACAATGAAGAATTGGAAGCGCGTCCAAATAAAAAGCCATCAAACACAAGCATTTTTGGAACGAATATTCTTCTGTCATTAGGTGTAACTATCGTGGGGAAAGATACATCTAAATGGTTTGCTCCTTTCGAATCCTTAGATGAGTTAATAAAATTCAAGTCTGATATGAGAAAACCTCCAAAAGGCAATGTTCCAGTGAGAATTACTAAATATGCTGACAGAATAGAGGTGTCAGGACGATTGTCAAAGCCTGCTGATGCCGGAAATATTGGACATGATCCTAATATAGGAACCCTTTCTATGATTGGCGCCGGACTACGTTTATTTGGTTGGACGGGAAATATCGTGATTACTCTTCACGGTGTATCACAAGAATATGTGACTAATAATCCAACAAATAAGTTTTTGTTTAATTGTAGTTTGCTGAATATGTCTCTTGATGGACTGACAATGCCGTCTATTGGGTTACCTGATTACTATTGGCATTATGAAAGAAAATCAGAAAAAGTTGCATCTATACTTCTTCATTTAACCTGTCTTTATTCAGGAATCAAAGGAATATATGAGAATCATGCCGGATGTGAACGCAGTTATTTTAAGACCAGTACTGGTTCACTTATAGCGTTGCCTAAAAAAGACGAAAGTGGTAAAAATTTATTACTTCCCGATGTTGTTCTTCGCGATGATGTTTTACAAGAAATATACAATGTCGAAGGCAAAAAGTTGACAACGTTAAAGCAAGGCTTGAAAGAAATAGAAACATATGATGCCATTGAAAATGAGTATATCAAAGTTAAATATCCTGGATATAAAATTGAACGTTGGTTATCAATTTTTGGCGGTAGGTACAGAGGAGTACCTCACGAAAAAGTTTTGATATATCTTAATGACTACGGAGAGGTTTATATAAACAATGCCGCTCCTGCGAACATCAAAGCAGCGTTCAACAGAATCGGCATTACTTGTTAATATTTTCGGAATATTAAAATATATTGATGTATTTGATTTGCGACAAAATCAAACGGATATCCATAAGGAAACAATTTTGAAGATTGATCTGCCCAAATTTTCAACCCTCTGTAATAAAGTTTGGGTATATCGTTAAGGGTATCAATTATTTTTGCATGCAGAAGATTGGTTTCCTTTTTCTTGGGTTGTAAATCCTTGCAAAAAACAACTAAATAGCCTTTTAACTTAAGGTACGGCAACGATTTTTGAACAATCTCCTTTAATAAGGGGAAGAACGCTTCAGGGCTTACATTACCTAAGTCAGCGGAACTGTTTGTAAACGGGGAGGCGGTTTTACCATACACGGGTATATCCGCCCCCGTTTTTTCTTTTGACATCATATTTGCATACGGAGGGTCAATAAGAATCATTCCAGCTTGTTCGCCATTAAGTAATTGAGATATTGTATTTGCATCTTCAAGCAAACAGTTGCTATCACCGCATAAACAATGCTGTTTGGGCAATCCCAAACATTCAGCAGCGGCATAATATGTTTCAATAAATTTTGGATTAAGGTCTATTCCGGCTGCCAGTCGATTACAAAGGGAAGCTCCCAAAAGTGTTCCGCCAACACCCATGAAATAGTCGAAAACAATCTCATTCTCTTTGGTGAAAAATTGAATAAGATCGCGCATTAATTGAGGTGGTTTTGGAGATGGATGGATTTTACGTATATGATGAGCGTAACTTTCTTCACCCCGAGTAGAGTATCGTGTATTCAAAACAGAGCAAAGTTGGCTGGTCCATTCTGCTCCAGATAAATCATTAATTTTATTCGTTAAGCAGAATCTTTTTCCGTTTGATATTTCAATGCTAATATCACTTCCAGGAACAAAGAAAGCATTCTCGATATCATCTTTTACCCATCTTGGCAAAGAAGATATTTCTTCTGCTGTTAAAATATCTTTTACTTTACGCTCCATTTATCATCTCTCACATTTTAATAATTTGTAACTAATACCTCAACTGTAGCATCATTTTTAGCTTTGAATTGATAATTGCAATTAGAATAACTACTGTTAATAAAATGAATGTTATATTTTTGCGCCCAAGCTTTAAGAATCTTATTCTCATAGCCTTTATGATCAAATACATTAGACAGAGCAAATCTAATTCCTCTCGCATTTGCATCATCTAAATATTCATAGAGAGCTCTTTCTTCGTCTTCTCCCCAATCATGAAAACCTCGATTACCGTCGTTGTATGAACCATTAGTAATTAGATAAGGTGGATCGCAATAAATAAAATCATCAGAGCCTAACCCATCGAGATTTATACCCCTAAAATCTCTTGTGAAAAATTCGAGATTTTTACTTTTCATAGAATCCATAAATAATAAGAGATTGCGTTTTGTGGTTTCGGAAAATTGACTGCGATTTCGACCAAAGGGGTTATTATATTCTAACCGATTGTTAAAGCGAAATTGATAATTAAAAGAAAAACATGAAAGAGTGAATAAGTCAATGGGATTTCCTGTTTGATTATAATAATCACGAAATCTTTTATAGCCATCCTCATTTTCTTTCGACAACTGATATTCATTGATTTTTTCTTCTATTCTTCGCAAAACTGTTGCTTCATCTGCGTAACAAAAAAAGCGAACCATTTCAACAATACGACTGTTTAAATCGTTGCATATAGTTTTATTAGATTGCACATTTGCGGAAACATTAAAACCGCCGGCAAAGAGGTCTATAAAAGTATCAATATCCGTGGGGAAAAGTTCCATTAATTGAGGAAGTAGTTTGTATTTTCCACCGATATAATTCATAGGACTTTTTACAAAACGCTTTTTATCCGTTTGTGGAAAGAGTTGCATTTGCTCACCTTGGGTTGCAATTATACGCTTACCTTGTTTTTGTCGAGCCACCATCTTTTGAGCATAAAATATGTATTCATAGTGCTCGGATTTTCCGTTTTGAGGTGCCTTTGATTTATAACGATTGTATGGGATCTTGTACACTTTAACGGATTCTTCTATACAGTGAAGTTTAAGAATTTCAACGATTTCTTCTAAAGATAAAAGACCGTCATCACTGTAACTGATTATTATATGTTTAAAATCAGCATTTGAAATAAGGGCGTCAAAAGATGCTTTTACATTTCGTTTTATACAATAATTCGATTTTTCATTACCATAAGGTCGAACTCCGGTTACTCCCTTCAATATAGGGGAATCATATTTTGCTATAGTTTCAAGCAAATGATAGTTCGGTAAATATTGTCTTTCATTATAAGGTGGATCTATATAAAGGATATCACCACTGATTTTTTTAATAAGTTCATTAGCATCTTCGTTGTAGCAAATGTTGCGTTTTGAGTTGTTTAGCACACCAAGTTTAACCAATTCTAAGCGTTTATATGCTCGTTTGTCCCAAGTCTTCAAATATGCACCATAGGTTCCAGTTGTATTAGATACAAAGGGAATTGCTTCGATCAAAGCGGCTAATAAATATTTGTATTCATATGAATCAATGAGTTGTTTTTTTCTCCAAGCTTCAATAGTTGCCCGAATAAAGTCGATTCGTTTTGCGTTCTCTGTAGTTAAATATTGGCGTCCCATAGCTCCTGCCGGAGAATATTCTTCTGTTACAAAACCAACAACATCGGTAACGTCTTCGGTTTCTAAATATGCGACAGGATCCAATATTCCTATAGATTTTAGGTTTTCAAATGTTGGCACATTGTTATTCTCTATAGTTGCAGCAGTAAGTATATGAGAAAAATACAATAGGTCATTGCTAATTATTCTGTAGTATTGCTTGAAGAATCTCGACACAGAACCGGTGCCAGAAAAAATATCGCAGAAGATCTCGTTTTGGTCTGTACAATTTTCATCAATTACTGTTTTTATGTTTTCTAAAAGGTTTGTTTTATTTCCAATGAATCTCATTTTAGGAAACCTCCACATCCTATAACATCCTACTTGTTTATTTTACGATATTGTGTATGAATAGTCAAGAGGTTTTAAAAAATATAAAGATAAGATTCCTATAAAAATCGCTCCCAATCACAATGAGCGACATAGCGCTGATGCGTATATAATAACTTTGTCAAAATATGTTGAGAAATAGAAAGATTATAGTTATAATTCATTATGTATAATTATAACTATAATCTTCTGCTTGTCATAAAACGCAATGATATAATGCTTATTTGGAAGGGGTCTAAAACATGAGTGATAGTCAAGCACCGGTGAAAATTGGATTATTGAAATTCCTACGTGAAAGTGTAGGAAGTCAATTTGTTATACCTGTTTAAAAAAAGAAGAAACATTACTTGAAAATATTGAAGCGGCAGAGAAAGCAAAAGAATTTGCAATTAAATAAGTTATGACAAAGGCGTCGCAGAAATGCGGCGCTTTTGCTTTTTATAAATAATTCTCTGGACTTGGAGAAAGTGTTGTGATATGTATTTGTGTTGCAAAAAGGAGGTGCAACGCACATGACAACACTTGAAGATTTATACTACGGCAACATCAGTCCACACGAAAGGTATATCAAGCGAGGAACGAGAGTGGATAAGCTCGTCAAGCTGATATGCAAAAACGAGGAAGAACTCAATGCAGGACTCACAGAGAAACAAAAAGAAACCTTTGAAAAGTTCAAGGACTGCACAAGCGAACTGTCCTGCATCACCGAGCGTGAGGCGTTCAGTTCGGGATTTATCCTCGCAACGCGCATTATGGTGGAAGTGATGCAAGGGCTGGAGGAGGTCGAGGATATATGAGGAAAATCATAATCCTTCTTCTCTGCTGCGTGGTGCTTATCAGTATGGTGGGATGCGGTTGCAACACCGCACCGCCACCTATCGAGAGCTCACCAACAACGGTATCGAAGACGATAATAACGGAAACACCGCCTGTAACACCTGTAGAACCGACAGAGGAAGAAAAAGAGCTTCCCACGACCGTGCGCGCGGATCAGGCGGCCGAACCGACCACAACCGCCAAGAGCCTACCACAACGGAAAAGCCGAAGGAAGAAACCAAGCCTACGGCAACGGAAAAACAGACTGAGCCATCGGCGGCGGAAAATCCAAAGGAAAACGGATGCATCACTATAGTGGAAATGGACGATCCGCCAAAAGAGGAAATCATAATCCCGCCTAAACCAAGCGCGGATATAGTGGCACAAAAGGTCGCAGAATACATAAATAAGTTTCGCACAGAGCAAGGCGACATCACCGCAACGGTCATCCCCGGACTGACCGAATACTGCAAATACCGATGCACACAGCTTAAAACAAATTTTGCTCATGATACCACCGACCAACGAGCAGCCGCCGAAGCATTGCAGTACGGAGAATATGTAGACTGGTCGCTATATGGTATCGAAGGCGAGAAAAATTATTATACTGCTAATGTGCGCGAAGCCATCGGCAAAGGTAATTGGGGTGGCACGGCTGATGAGATAGCCTATTCTATAGCCAACGGCTTCAGAAACAGCAAAGGACACTGGGTATATGTAGGCAGTTCCAAGTACACCTACATGGCAGTCGGGGTAATGTATGATGGATATTACTGGTACGTCTGCGTATATATGGACTCTGAAAATACAGACTTAAAATAAGCATAAAAATACCCACTGGATGCGGCGGTTCAGCATAGAACTTTGCCACAACATCCGGTGGGTTATTTCTTATTTGCCTTTGTAGCCGTTTGTTTTATCCGAAACGGCCTACGGGTCGATTAAACTATTTCTGTTCGATTGTAGAGGGTATTCAATTCATATCAAAAAAACAGGTGGTTTGTACTAAATTGTTGTACAAACCAAACACCGCATAAACACTGGGTTTTTGAAGTGTTTTTATATCATAAGTGGTTTAAACCAAAATGTAATATAAACCTCTTTTTGAAGCGGGAATTACATTTCGTCGAGCGATAATCTGTAATGTTCATAACTATGGTATTGTGCTGTAAATGCGGTGAGTTGAACCAAACGAAGATTATCATATTTGCTTGACATCTTCCAACAGAAGTCACTGAACCGGTGTATAGAAAACAAAATATAAGTATTGTTTTCCTTTCTGCTGAATTTAGTTGTAATTCGTTCGATTTCAATCCAATCCTCTTTTGTGCAATGCTCACCCAACGTATCAAAATATTTTATGAAAATATATTCGCCGTAGAGTTCGTGGATAATATCAAAGGATAGTTTTCTGATCTTGGCGTTGCGATAGAGATTATCGTTATCTTTTACGAAGTCGCTATTTACATATCTGTATGAACGGGTGTTATAAAACAACCAATATTCGCACTCTTTTCTAAAGGCTCGCTTCATCAAAATAGTTTCAATATACTTAAATATATTATTGAAAACGGTTTCGTTATGAAAATCTTGTTTTGTGAAAATATATCGGTACCAAAAACTTAAATATTCGTTAGTGATTTCATAATACGCTTTGCGTTTTCCTCTGGCAGCTACGTGTTTTACAATTCCATTTTTAATTAGAGATTTAAGATACTTATCGCATTTGTTGTTTGGATAACCTGAAAATTCTGCAAGTTCAGAAACTCTCTTTTTGCCAATAGAAAGGCCATAAAGCAGGGTGTTGTAACTCTCAGGAGCACGGTAGTATTCCTTAATAATACGCTCGGCTAACAAACGGAAATAAGAATTGGGCTGTAAAAACCTTTTGAGATTAGTTGCAAAATCAAGTTTAGGATTGTAAAGCGCAACCAAACTTGAAATGCCGCCGGTAATAGCTTTTACAAGGACAACTTCTTCATCGGTTAATTTGGGATATATTTTCTTTATCTCTGCAATGTGAAGCGGAGTGAACATGCGCTGGCCGTGTTCGTCTTCAATATAGACAAAAACAGTTCGGTGATGGTCGTTATAAAATTTATCGACAAGTTGTGAATGAAAATCGCTGCCTTTTTTTATGACATAAGAGTCAAAGAATACTGTGCAATTTCTTCTTTGGCACCAAGCGAATAATTGTTCAAAAAACATTGCCCAATCTGCAGGGTCAGAGAAAATATGAGGATACTTTTTTGGAAAAAGTTTTAACGCAAGAGAATGCTCGATGTTTTTAAAAGAAAAGTATAGGCAATTGCTATATTTTTTACAGTAATCTAAAACGGCAGATGTCTTGCCCGTTCCTATCCATCCGGTGTAGGTAAGAATTCCTATCTTTTCTTTTTTGCGATGCATTTTTTGTCTTGCGCCGTCTATACCGATCCGAAGCATTTCAACATAGAAATCATTACACTCATGCATTTTTCCCACCTACCTTAAAATCATATCGTAATATGATTATATTTCAAAAACCCCATTTTTGCAATAAAAACAGAAAAATTTCAAAAACTTTTTTCTTTCGTAATTCTTTTAACCGCTTATGTTTTTGGCGGTTTTTATTTTTTGTTAGAAAAAATTTCCCAAAAAAGGTAGTACAAACCCCGAAACGAGGACTACGAGTGAAGGGGTAAGAGAGAAAAAATAAGGAATTTTGAAAAATGGTTGTAAAAATCGAATTTTCCTGCTCTACCCTATGGGAGATTATTTTTGCAAAACGGTTTACAAAATTGTTTTCCCGTGCTCTACCCATTGAGGAGGTTAAAAAATATGGTGCAAAATGAAATTCTTTGCCATATAAGGAATGGAGGGATAAATGTGTAGGCTACAAATTTTTAAAAAATGCCAAATAAGGAATGGGATGTGAAAAGTTTATGGTTGTGAAAACTTAAAAAATTGCCATATAAGGAGTGAGGGGTGATTACAATTTCAAATTCAATTAAACAGAAAGGAAGTGGCGGAATGTCAGAAACAATTATCAGAAAAATGTCAGAGGTGGAGCTACAAGAGGTGCGGTGGCTATGGAAACCGTATATCCCGTTCGGAAAACTCACCATTATCCAAGGTGATCCTAGCGAGGGTAAAACAACATTTGCTTTAAGGCTTGCCGCCGCTTGTTCGTCAGGCGTGGCTCTGCCCGGTATGGAAACCACAGAACCCTTCAATGTGATTTACCAAACGGCAGAGGACGGACTCGGCGACACTATCAAGCCAAGACTTATTGAGGCAGGTGCAGATGAGAATATGGTGCTCAATATCATTGAGGATAACGATCCTCTTTCCTTGTCGGACGAGCGTATTGAAAAAGCAATAACCGAAACGGGTGCGCGTCTTATGATACTCGATCCTATTCAAGGCTATATCGGTGAGGATGTAGATATCAACCGCGCAAACGAAATACGAACGGTACTGAAAAAGGTTACTGCCGTTGCCGACAGGACGGGCTGTGCAATCGTGTTGGTCGGTCACCTTAACAAAGCCAAAGGCGCAAGCTCACAGTACCGTGGACTCGGTTCAATCGACTTTCGTGCAGCCGCCCGAAGCGTGTTGCTTGTAGGTCGCCTTCGCAAAGAACCGAATGTGCGCATCATCGTTCACGATAAATCTTCACTGGCACCCGAGGGAAAGTCAATGGCATTCAACCTTGGAAATGAGGACGGCTTTTATTGGCTTGACGGTTACAGTGAGATAAGCGCAGAAGAACTGCTCTGCGGTTATTCTACCGAAACCAAAACGGCGGTGGCTGAAGAACTGATTAGGGATATGCTTGATGACAGCAAGGAGGTTATGGCAGATGAAATTTTTCGTATGGCTGAAAGCAAAAACATCTCTCGCCGAACGGTGAACGAGGCCAAGAAAAAGATACCGAATATCAAAACCCAAAAGGTCGGCAAAGGCTGGGCGTGGTCGATACCCGAATAAAGATTGCAACATTGCAGCGTGTCCTTTCTGCATTGTAAAAATGATGACAATGGTAGTCATTTGCATTGTTGCATTGTTAAATTCCGCCGCCGGTTATGCGCCGTATTTCGCCCTGTGTGGCGACCAAAACACAAAAAGGAGTAAACACCCCACCTCCGAATTAAAACGCGAATTTGAGGCGGTTTTGGAAACTTTGGGTTTTCGACACCCAGACTTCAGTCTGGGGCAAGCAGAGCGTCCGGCTATCCGCCGTGTCGCTAAACTTACGGGCGGTAGCCCGAACCCACTATTATTATGAAAGGAATGATAAAAATGGCAGAAAACCGTAGGCGCAGTGAAACGCTGACCGTCCGACTCACCGAAGCGGAAAAGGTGGAGATCATTGCAAAATCAAAGCGAGCCAAGATGACATTGACCGAGTACATCTTGGCAATATCAAAAGACACAAAAATCGTGTTGCCGCCCGATACTGCTCCGATAGTTTTAGAACTAAAGCGCATCGGTAACAACTTAAATCAAATCGCAGCGAAGGTCAATTCGGGTGTGACCTATGTAGAAAATCTCACAGAGGTAATCGAAAATCAAAATAAGATTTACGAATTGCTTTTGAAACTCACGGAGGAATGCAGATGGCAACGGTAACTTTTATTCCCGAAGCAAAGCAGTCGGTCAGTGCAATGCGCGGTCTCATCAATTACTGTTTGCAAGACTGCAAAGTCCATGACGAGCAAAGCGGTCGCAGACTTGTCGGCGGTGTAAATTGTAACGGCGAGAACGCCTACACTGAGTTTATGACAACAAAAAATTCTTACAGCAAAACAACGGGTATGAATTTTTATCAGTACGTGCAGTCCTTCTCACCAAGAGAGGATATCACTCCCGAAAGGGCGCATCAGATTGGTTTGGAGTTTGCACAAAAAGCGTGGCCCGGTCACGAAGTATTAGTGACCACTCACAGCGATGCCGAGCATATTCATTCTCATTTTGTTATAAACTCAGTGAGCTTTGAAAACGGATATAAGCTCCGTCAAAATCCGCAGTCGCTGATAAAACTTCGCGCACTCAGCGATAAGATCTGCAAATCGTATAGGCTGAGCACCCTCACCCGATATGAAGGCGGTGGTTCAAAAGTTTCAAGCCGCGAGTACCGAGCCGCCGTCAAGGGCGAGAGTTGGAAGTTCAGGCTGATGTCTGATATTGACTCGGCGATGAACAAAAGCGACAGCAAACAAGATTTTATATCCGAAATGCAAAGGCGCGGGTATGAAATCACATGGACGGACGAGCGAAAATATATCACATTTACTTGTCCTAACGGTAAAAAATGTAGAGATAAAACTCTGCACGATGAAAAATATTTAAAGGAGAATATTGAATATGAATTACAATTCAGACAGCAGCACTACAAGAACAGAAAACAGTTTGGTGGAGAACCTTACCAAGAAGAATACGCAAGGGATAGCCGAGATGCGCACAGACGCTCTGCCCGTTATGGTTCCGATTCAGGAAAAGGATTGGGATACGATGGTGAGTCTGTTACAGTCGGCGGTAGATTTTCAACCGAAGGTGTACGAGCTGATGAGAACCCTTCTGACCGTATCAAAAATGAAAATGATGATGGAACAGTGGTCGGCAACGGAACAGCAACAGTTCGACAAGGCAATCAAGGAGATGACCTACAAACTGAGCAGTCAGCAAACAGCGGTGGAGAACATTTTATTGCAGATGAAGAACCACGAACAACAGGCTGGGAGTCATCTCGAAAAAGTTATGAACGATACCTTGGAACAGGGCAAGGAACTGGAGAAGGCTATCGCCAAGGCACAGGAGAAAACAGACCGCCGCACATGGTTGATTCGCACGACGATATCGGTGGGAGCCTCGTTGTTGGCGGCGGTGTTATCAACTCTGCTCTGCGCTCTTTGGCTGGTGTAACAGACGGCAGCGAAGACCCCGAAAAACGCCGTAAAAGAATTGAGGCAAAACAAAACGCCTCAAACCTCGGTGCAGTTATCGGTCTTGCGATAGGGCTTGTCTCTGCTGCAACCGACAGCACTGATGATGAACTTCCCGAGGAACTCGCGGAAGAACAAAACGAAATAACTATGAAAATGTAATTGAGATATCCGGTACGGAAATCTTGAAGAAAGGAACCGCTTATGAATATTAGAAATTATTATACGATGTTTAAAGATGAACCCGATGTATTGACCGTGCCGGATGTGGTAAGGCTGTTACAGTTCGGGAAGAATACTGTTTACGGTCTTATCAAAGAAGGTAGGATTGGTAGCATCAAGCAAGGCAAGAAAATCATTGTGCCGAAGGTATGTTTGGTTGAGTTTTTAACCAATGTCGGAAACTATCAAACACCGTCCCCGATAGTCCCGAATAATCTCTGGACTTATGAAGATGGTTGTGATAGTGTTGGTGTTGCCCGAGAAGACAAAGGACAACTCCAAAAGAAAGGAGCGTGAAAAAATGAAAAGAATCACAGGACACCTTACTGAGAAAAACAAAAAGTGGTATGCGGTCATCAATCTGTATGATACCGACGGCAAGCGAAAAGAGAAATGGCAAGGTCTGAATCTTGATGCGAACAAAGGAAACAAGCGTGAGGCGGAACACCGTCTCTGCCAGATCCTTGATCAATACAATACCGATGACCTATACAAGCGTGAAAACATGTCACACGCAGACAAAGAGCGTAGCAGAGTGGCGCACATGCAGGTGGCTGACTATCTTCCCGAGTGGTTAGAGTCGCACAAGGTGAACGTATCGGAAACCACCTATGAAGGCTATAAGCTGATGATACAGTCACGTATGGTTCCGTTCTTCCGTGCCTGCGGTGACCTTAAGGTCAAAGACATTACGGGGGACGAAATCAACGATTACTATATTCGCATCCGCAACGACGGGCTCAAAGGTACGACCGCGCAACGTCACCACGCGCTGTTGCATCTCGCTTTCAAGTCGGCGGTCAAGCGCAGAGTGATACCGAGCAACCCCGTAGAGCAAGCCGACAGACCGAAGGCACAACAGTATATCGGCAAATATTATAACGCCGGTGAGCTGAAGGAGTTGCTTGACAAGACTGTGAACGATCCGATCCACATTGTAATATTCCTCGCAGCTTACTATGGGCTCAGGCGAAGCGAGGTGCTTGGACTCAAATGGTCGGCGGTTGACTTTGAAAACAAGACGGTCAGCATAAGTCACAAGGTGGTGCAGAATGACAAGGGCGTCGTTGGAATGGACGTTATGAAAACGAAATCCTCCTACCGCACTCTGCCGCTCATACCGCAAGTGGAAGAAGTTCTCCTCGCCGAAAGAGAAAAACAAGAGGAAATGAAACGGGTGATGCGCCGTGGTTACTGTAAAAAATATACCGACTACATCTGCGTGGATGCAATCGGTGAACTGATAAAACCAAATTATGTGACCGACCACTTCAAAGTGGTGCTGAAAGAACACGGATTAAAACCCGTCCGCTTTCACGACCTGCGACACAGTTGCGCGTCTCTACTCCTCGCAAACGGTGTATCGATGAAAATGATTCAGGACTGGTTAGGTCACAGCGATATGGGAACCACCGCCAACATTTACAGCCACATTGACAGCGAGAGCAAGAAAGCAAGTGCGATGGCAATCGGAAGTGCCTTGGGATAGAAAAAATGGCTGAACCCAAACGTGTTCAGCCACCATTGGCGGATATCATTAGCAATTGGTTTTAAGATAATTAATATGCAGATATAGCTCGTTCTCTAAGATATGAATTCATATCCAAATCGGTATTGTGCTTTTCGTTGTATTGCTTGAGTTTTTCAATCAACGTAGGCCCAATTAACATATGTTGTTCTAAGAAAGAATCGAAAACTTCAATAAAATCAATTGTTAAAGAATTAAAATGATCTGCAATTTCATTAGTGAAATATATTTGAGATGAACCAACATCCTTAATTTTATCAGAAAGCAAACCTTTCTTCATTAAATATGTTTCGGCCTTCTTATAACCACCGTTATATACTTCCTCCATACCATCGGTAAAGTAAGCATCAACTTCGTAAAAATGAATTTGTCTGCCATGTGCAATCACGTTCCTAAGTTGATACAAGACGTTGATGCCTTCCATAAAAGGAGAAATAGTATCATCTGTTTTAAAAGATTTATCAGTAAGTAGTTCAAATATGGCATTATAGTTATCTATACCAGTAGACTGAGAAATGCGGCGGTTTAAAAATTCAATAATATTATTTAGAAATACATTTTTAGGTTTTCGAAGTTCAAATTCTTTAAAATCAATTTCCCCATATATTTCTTGATAATAACCTAATAATAGTTTGCCTCTATCTTCTAAAAAGCCTTCAACAAAACAAGCGGAACATAAGATGATATTTAAGTTAATTGCAGCATTCAATTTTTTACAAGTTATAGATTCTCTTGATCTGATATTGAAATCTATAATATCGCGATAATACGAATAAATAGGTTCATCATAAATCAAATGTTTTGCCATGCTTTTATACCTCCCATCATTTTAATATTGTAACATATAAAGAAAACAACCGCAATCCTAAGATTACGGTTGTCCTTGGCGGAGACGGCGAGATTCGAACTCGCGGGGGATTGCTCCCTAACTGATTTCGAGTCAGCCCCGTTATGACCACTTCGATACGTCTCCATATGAAATTGTAAAGGCAAAGCCTAATTACCGAATTGCGAGAAAACTGCGAGATGCGGTTTTCTGAAAGTGCGAAACGAAGTCGCAGAAACCCCGATAAACAAAGGGTTTACGGAGATGTGGCCGTGAAGAACCCGACTATGTTTCGAGTCATGTCCGTTATGACCACTTCGATACGTCTCCATATATGTTAACTCGGAAAACCGAGATTAACGCAAGTATTCGGTTGTATTAGAATTCCTGTTAGAACTCACGATGTGCCTGCGGCGGGCAAGTGCCCGAAACCCGCACGGTTAAAGGCTTTTCGGAAGATGGGCTTCCGTTAGCCGAAGGAGATTTCGAGTCAGCCCCGTTATGACCACTTCGATAACCCTCCGAATTTAGGGTCGCAATAAGCGACCTTAATATTATATTGTTTTTATCGGATTTTGTCAAGCATTTTAAAATTAAAGTTTATAAAGTGAAAACTCATCTATGCCGTCTTCAAAATACAGTTTGGATTTTTGATTGACAAAAATTTTAAAGCGCTGTTTATCCTGCTTGCCGGTAACGATGCCGATAAGTGATATAGGATCATTTCGGTCCACATATATCCGTATGCGCTTTTGCTCTAAGTCATTGCCTTGCAAATTGTATTTTATTTCGGCACAGTAAATGCCGGCGGAATCCAAATCGAGTTGTATCATCTTTTTAGCCACCGTCTGCCATTGTTCATCCAACTCCGACCACACCTTAAATTCAAGGTCTTTAAGCGATTTATGATACAAACATTCAGAGGCGGCAGACAGCTCGTTGATACTTTGATTTCGTCCTGACTTAAAAGCGTATGTTTGAATTGCGAATTTTACAAGATTTGCGGCAGAACGCTGCAACTCGCCAACGGTAAGATAGCCGTTTTCAAGACTTGAAATTAAATCATCTTCACAATTGGCGGCATCGCTCTTAACCTTATAAATATCATTCTGTGCCTTAACCATAGTCGCAAGATTTTCTCTTGTTTCGGTATTGGTGTTAGGGTCATCAATTTCAGTTCCCCAGTCGGTCATTACGATACCGTCATATCCCCAATCATCACGCAAAACAGTTGTAGTCAGGTCATAATTACCTGATGTATGCGTACCGTTTACGCGGTTGTAAGATGTCATTATTGCTTTAACCGAACCGCCATTTACCGCTATTTCAAAAGGTTTTAAATAAATCTCGCGTGCAGCGCGTTCACTTAACACTTCATTTTCGCTGTGACGGTTAAGTTCCTGAGAATTAACGGCAAAATGTTTTATGGTGGAATAAACACCGTTTTTTGTAAAATATTCGGTTATTTTTTCGGCATAAACCCCGGTAAGATACGGGTCCTCTGAAAAATACTCAAAATTTCTGCCGCAGAGTCCGCTGCGGTGAATATTCATACCGGGGCCTAAAAGCACATCAATTTCGTAATGTTTCATTTCTTCTGTAAGACAGGTATACATACCCTCAAACAGTTCGGGAGCCCATGCCGAAGCAAGCAACGCGCCTACCGGAATACAGGTCGCTTTAGCGCCGATTTCCATTCTTATTCCGCTTGGACCGTCACAAGTTGTCACAACAGGAACGCCTGCGTCAAACCAGGATTTTGTGACACCCGCAAAGCAGCTTGCTGTTCCCGGATAAGTTGCTTTTGAACTTGACATACCCTCGCCGCGAACTATTTCGCAAAGCGCATTTTTATCAAACTGTGCTATAAACTCATCGAGCGTATTTTTACCCGATGCTACGTCTTTAAGTTTTATACCTTTATCACCGGTTATTTTAAGTGCTTGCGGCAAATTTTGTTTTATGCGGTCTGCAATGTCATATTGCCTTTGCATAGCGGTTTCAAAATCAATTTTACCGCCGTTGTTTATCATACGTTCAAATTTTTCAGTGGGAGCCAACGCCTGAACACACTGCTTTATAACACGCGTATTATTCTGTTCAAATTCAAAGGCACACTCGGCAACACGCACATTCTGACCTGCATATATGCTGTATTTACCTGCTTCTAATACCCACGCAAAAGGATAACCGCTTTTTCCGCAATCATCATAAGCCGCCATATTGCAAATATTGAGTTGCAGCGTAATATTCTGGCTTTCACCCGGATTTAATGTATCGGTCTTTTTAAATGCGATAAGCTCACGCGACGCTTTGCCCAAAGTACCCTGCGGTGCCGAAAAATAAACCTGAACCACATCTTTGCCGCTGTGCTCACCTATGTTTTTAACAATAACCGAAAGCGTGACTGTGTCGCCCTGCTTTTCTGTTCCGACAACTTTTTGTGAAAATTCAGTGTAATTTAAGCCGTATCCGAACGGGTACAACACCTTATCGGGCGCAAAGGTTTCAAAATAGCGGTAACCTACAAAAATATCTTCTTTATGTATGTTTTTATATTCATCGCCGAAACAGTTGTCACTTGGGTAATCTTCGGGATTTTTTGCTATTGTGTCAGAGAGTCTTCCGCTTGGGGAAACATCACCCATTATTGCGTCAACCGTGCCGGCACCGCCCTCTTGTCCGCCCTGCCAAATGTATAAAACAGTACCTACAGAGTATTTTTTTATCCATGACATATCCATAATGTTACCGCTGTTGATAAGCACAATAACATTTTTAAAATATTTGCTTAAAAGTGCAAGTGTGGCGTCCTCCTCAGCAGAAAGATACCAATTGCCGGGCTCTTTTGAATAGTCAAAACTTTCGCCTATATTACGGCATATTATATACATTGCCTTTTGGCTTTTCTCTGCCGCACTTTTTACCAAATTCTCGGGCGGCACGGCTTCTGTCTGGCAAAAACAGGGTTTCCAACCGTCGCCGGTATCAAACGGATTATGTTTTATAAAGTCACGGTAAAAATCGGTAACATCACCGTCCAGTGCTACCCTGCCGTTTATCTCGTCATAAATATTTGTAATATAAGGGCAATTGACCCTGCCGCCGGAGCCGCTTCCGCTTTTAAGATACTCAAACTGACCCCGACCGAAAAGCGCAATGCTTTCACCCGTGTTAAGCGGCAATGAATCGTCATTTTCAAGCAAAACCAAGCCTTCAGGCACAGCCTCGCGACAATATTTTTTAAACCTGTCTGAAGTTATTTTAAAGTCCTTCATTATTATACTCCTACCGGATTTTTTTAATATCTCATTATTGCTCTTTCTACTGCCCTACAAAAGAGCCTATTGCATTTACAAGCGCAGGATTGCGGGTAGCAGAAATGTTATTTACAAAAATTACATCCTGTATTCCGCGTTCATCAACAAACTGTTTTATTGTGCTGGGGAACACCTGATTTATATATCTGTAATCTACCACATACACATTTTGATAATTTTGTGTAAGAAACGCTACCATAGCATTACCAAACGACTCTTTTATAACTAGGCAGGATGAACCGTCGGTTATATCGGGATTAGTCATTATTCCGTAAGGATGATCGCCGCATACAAATGAAAGATACTTGTTTGCGGCACTTAGTTTATTGCCGTCGGATACTATGTGGTAGTCTGTTTCACCTGTTTTTGTATAGGTATGAATATATTGCAGTTGTGTGGGCTCATACGCAAGCACATAATCGGGCGTGTTGCCAAGACTTGCATTTTGACCCGACTCCGCATAAAACGAACCTAAAAATCCGTCAAATCTATACTCTTTAAAGGCGGTAAGTCCCGCCGGAGTTGCGCCTTTAACACCCATAAGTTCACGGTATGAATAATATGCCGCAAGTGAAGTCCAGTGATGGTCTGTTCTGAAATATATATAATCGTTTTTATGATTTAACAGTGTTGAATAAACATCAACTTTTTTAACATTTGAATTCATTAACGAATACATATATTCAATAGCCTTTTTTTGGTCTGAAGAATTGGTGCTTCCGCTGTAACTTTCAGGCAAGGTTATTGCCATACTTGTAGGCACTACCATATCGTAAACGTCAGAAGTGCCGTCAAGTATCTGCGCGGCACGGTTTATTATTGCCGAGTAATTATCGGCTGTTGCCTGATTAAAATTGTAATACTCATACGCGGCGTTGTCTACTATAAGCATAGCACCGAGTTTTTCAACATAAGGCCCTTGCGGAGTCTGCGGTTTTGAAGGCTCTTCGGTTTTTGAAGCACTGTCGCTTTGTGCAGGCACTTCCGAAGATGCGGTATCGGTATCTGAAGATGATTGCGTTATATCGGGTATTTCATCGCCCTGCTCAACGTTTCCGCGAAGTTGAACCTTATTTATGCCAAAGGCATTTTCGACTTTTGTATTAAGCGAAACCAGCCTGTCTCTGAAAGGGAACGTATCGGAAAACCAAAGGCTTATATTGTCAAAATAATCGCCTGACGCAAGCGACTTGAATGAAAATTCGGGAAACTTTTTAAGTTCGCGTTTTTCGACCTCTGAATAACTCGGTCTTAACGCAGGAATAAGGGCAATCACCGCAACCGCCAGCCACAGCGCTATAAAAAGCCTTGACATATTTATATCTACAATATGCCAAAAGCGCAGATTTCGCAACAGTTTCATATTGCTTTCAAGAGTTTTACTGTCCTTGCGGTCTTCACTTTCGTCTATGACCGTAATGTTTTTAACTACCACGGTAAATACCCTC
Source organism: uncultured Eubacteriales bacterium (assembly GCA_934445015.1). Classification (GTDB taxonomy): domain Bacteria; phylum Bacillota; class Clostridia; order Oscillospirales; family Acutalibacteraceae; genus UBA737. The sequence goes on from CAKSDJ010000003.1 coordinate 18,531, forward strand.
CTTTTTTTAAATTTTATTGCGTTTATCTAAAACTGAAAATACAAAAACGGGTTGTAACTGTCACCCACAAGTGCAGCGGTTGAAAGCAGTAAAAGCACAAGAGGTATTAAAATTCTGCCTATTGAATAAACAACCAATACCGCTTTTTTACCCGTGTATGTATATCTGATGACACCGCCTATTTTTTTAACAACAGGTGTTGAAACCAAAATGCAAAACAAAAGTATAACTATATTTGACACAATAACCGTGTTTGTTTCAAAGTCAGTAAATATGTTTCCGTTTAATCCGAACATTCCGCGAAGTACGGTAAGTACCGAATTCAAGTTGTTAAACTTAAAGAGGACCCAGCCGAAGTACACAACCAAAATGAGATACAAATGCGAAACTACCCTGTCTTTTGAAAGCAGGCGCGATAAAAACTGTTTTTCAATAACAATGAATACAAAAAAGTAAAGTCCCCAAAGCACAAAATTCCACGAAGCGCCGTGCCAAAGACCTGTAAGAAACCATACTATAAAAAGATTTATATATGTTCTGAGCCTGCCTTTACGGTTACCGCCGAGCGGTATATATACATAATCGCGAAAAAAGCTGCCGAGTGATATATGCCACCTGCGCCAAAACTCGGTAACCGAGCGCGATATATACGGATAGTCGAAATTTTCGCGGTAGTGAATACCAATCATTCTGCCCATACCTATTGCCATATCAGAGTATGCCGAAAAATCAAGATATATCTGAAGCGCATAAGCGAGCATACCAACCCAAAGCGCCAAAACACTGTTTTGCGAAAGCGTATTGTTTTCACCCGAAGCAAGTAATGTGTCGGCAATGTTGCCGCACGCGTTTGCAAGTATTGCTTTTTTTGCAAGGCCGAAACAAAAACGCCATATTCCGTCGGCAATATCCTGACCTTTAACGCGGCGTTCAGAAAGTTCGCTGCAAATATCTTTATAACGCACTATCGGACCTGCTATGCACTGATGAAACAGACTGACATACAAAAGAAGCGTAAAAAAGTTTTTTTGCGCCGGAACATCGTCACGGTAAACGTCTACAACGTACGATATTAACTGAAAGGTGTAAAAAGATATACCTATAGGTAAAATAATTTCGGGTACGGCGGTTTGTTTGCCTGTAAAATACTGCACATTTGTAAGTATGAAAGCACCGTATTTAAAAACGCCGAGCAGACCGAGATTTACCGCCGCCATCATAACCAGACCGAGTTTCGCCGTAAATTTGCGTGTTTTATGCCGCTCAATAAAAAGTGAGATCAGCCAGTCGCAAAACGTCATAAATATAAGCAATAAAACATAGACCGGTTCGCCCCACGCATAAAAAATAAGGGAGAATATAAGCATTACAATATTTCGCGCCTTTGTGGTCTTTGCAAAGTAATAAATCACAAGGTTAAGCGGCAAAAACAGGTAGACGAAAAAAAGGCTCGAAAATACCATAAAATTCCCCTTTCCAAAGCATTTTTCAGGATATACAACACCATTATTCTACTATTAAATACTATACTTTGTCAACACAAAAAATGAATAATAATATGACAATAATGTAATAATTTTTGACCCGATTTCAGGTCTTAAAATATTAAAACTCCCCACCGTTTTTACTGGCAGGGAGTTTAGCAAATCAAGCATCTATAAACCGTTATTTCATAAACTCATACATTGCGCGATAGCACATATAAACATCAAGTTTTGCGGTTGTTTCAAACGGCGCATGCATAGAAAGCACCGGCACGCCGAGATCCACAACATCAATACCGAGATTTGCAATATACATAGCAACGGTTCCGCCGCCGCCGGCATCGACTTTTCCGAGTTCGCCTGTCTGCCATATTATTCCGGCATTATCAAGCATAGCACGTATTTTTGCAACATATTCGGCAGATGCGTCGGATGTTCCTGATTTGCCGCCGCCGCCTGTATATTTTGTTACAACCACACCGTAATTTAAGAAACTTGCATTGCGACGCTCCATAACATCCTGAAAAGTGGGGTCAGTGCCTGCGTTAACATCGGCAGAAAGACACTGTGAATTTCTTTTGGCAACGGTTTCATCACAGTTTTGCATAACGCTGAGGTCGTGTATAACGTGTGATAAAAAGTCGGATTTTAAGCCCGTGTTGCCGTCTGAACCTATCTCCTCCTTATCGGTAAGTATTGCCAAAGCCATTTTTTGAGGAGATTTCACATTAAGCACAGCGGTAAGGGCCGGATATGCACAAACGCGGTCATCCTGACCGTATGCGCCTATCATTGAGCGGTCAAAACCTATATCAGACGCCTTTGTTGCAGGAACCATTTCAAGTTCCGCCGATAAAAAGTCATCTTCGGTTACACCGTATTTTTCATTTAAAAGTTTTAATATATTAAGTTTTACAAGTTCACTGCCCTCATCACTTTTAAACGGCATACTGCCCACGAGTATATTGAGTTCTTCGCCGCGTATACCGTCTGCCAGAGTACGCTTATTCTGCTCACGGCCGAGGTGCGGAAGCAGGTCGTTTATAACAAATTTGGGGTCGTTGTCATCTTCACCTATATTAACTGCAGTAACGCTGCCGTCTTTTTTGGCAAATACACCGTGAAGCGAAAGCGGTAGCGCAGTCCACTGATACTTTTTAATTCCGCCGTAATAATGCGTTTTAAAAAGAGCCAATTCAATCTCTTCATAAAGCGGATTGGGTTTAAGGTCAAGGCGCGGTGAGTCGATGTGTGCCGCAGTTATGTTTATGCCCTTATCAACGGGCTGTTTGCCTATTACCGCAAATGCCACGGTTTTGCCGCGGTTGTTAAAATACACCCTGTCGCCGGCGTTATAGGTCTTGCCGATTTCAAACGGAACAAATCCCTCTGATTCTGCCATTTCGATTGCGGTTTTTACGGCCTCGCGTTCAATTTTTGCTTTATCAAGATATGCTTTATAACCTTCGCAATATTTTTGCGTTTCTGCAAAAGTATCGTCATCAACTTTAAGCAAACCGTTTTTCTTTTCGTAGAAAAGTTTTTCTTTAAGTTCTTTAACTTTGTCAGACATTTTTGTATTCCTCCGTAATGTTTTTTAAAATATTAACGGCTTCGGATTTAAAAGCCGATAAATCACCGTTATTATAAATTATGTTTTGCGCTTTTTGTAAATAAAATTCATCGGGTTTTCCTGCTTTTATACGCAGATCGGCAGATTCAGAATCAATGCCGTCACGCTTCATTATTCGCTCTTTGCGGATTCCGATGTCGCACAAAACCGCTATGGTAGTGCGGCACATACTGTCGGCACCGCTTTCAAAAAGCGTTGGGGCATCAAGCAAAACAAGCGGAGCGTTTATTTCGGATTTTATCAATTTTACAATATAGGGTAAAATTGTTTTATTAAGCAGTTCGGTTTTTTCTTTTGAAACAAACGCCGCCTCTGCAAGTGCCGCACGGTTAAGCGAGCCGTCGGCGTCAAGTATTTCAGACCCGAAAACCTTTACCAAAGCAGCCAGCCCGTCACTGTTTTTTTTTGTTGCCGACCGTGACAGTTTGTCGCAATCAATCACTTTGAAACCCATTTGTTTTGCAACGGATGTTACGCTGCTTTTACCGGCACCGGTAGGCCCTGTAAGACCGATCACCAATGACATATTTTATTTCCTTTCAGATATTTTAACTTATAAATTTACAACTTTATTACTTTAAAAGCCGCAGCACGGATCAAACGGTTATACACCGCAAGACCTACTCCGTGTTTTGAGGGCGCATGTATGTAAACGCTTTTAACGCCGAGTTTGTCAACATCACGCAGAGCCGAAAAAACATTTTTTGCAAGCGTGCTTTCATCATATTTTGAGCCGTAAGATATTTTTGTTATGTTTATGTTGTAATACTCCTCTTCAAAACAGATTGCTGCGCAATCTGTTTTTTGATTTACAAATTTTGTAAAAGAGTTACTGCATCCCTCTACCAAAAAAGCGTCTGTTTTGGGCGAGTAATGTTTATATTTCATACCCGGTGATGCTGCCTTTTCACCCGATTTCAACTGCTCTAAAACAGCACTGTCGATTATAAGGTCGGGCAATACTTCTTTGAGCATTTCGACGGTGACGGCACCGGGCCTTAGCAGACGCGGTTTTTCACCCGTAAGAGAAACAACCGTAGATTCAATACCCACTGTGCAATCATTGCCTATTACCACGGCGTCAATTTTTCCGTTTAAATCGTTTATAACGTGCTGCGCGGTTGTGGGGCTCGGCATACCCGACGTATTTGCAGAAGGTGCCGCAATCGGAATTCCGCTTGTCTTTATAATGTCATGAGCGGTTTTTTCGCTCGGCATACGCACCGCCACGGTGTCAAGACCGCCCGAAGCGCTGTTAGATATTCTGTCACCCTTAGGCAAAACCATTGTAAACGGACCCGGCCAGAAACGCTTTGCACATTCGTATGCCGTATCGGGAATATCGCGTGCCGCAAGGCTTATCATATCCAAATCGGATATATGAACAATAAGCGGATTATCCTGAGGTCTGCCCTTTGCCGCAAATACCGCTTTTATGGCGCTGTCGCTGTATGCAGACGCCGCAAGCCCGTAGACCGTTTCTGTTGGTATTGCAACAATGCCGCCGTTTTTTAATATTTCGGAAGCCGCATTGACGGCGTAGTCATAATCACCGTCTATTGAATTTAAAATCTTTGTTTGCATTTAAAACTACTTCCTTAATCGCTTTCCTGAGCTTTTAATGCCTCTGTCCTGTAATAGGTTGTAAGACCGTCGATGATCTCATCAATATCACCGTTTAATATGCTGTCTAACTTATAAAGGGTAAGACCTATACGGTGATCGGTCACACGACCCTGCGGATAGTTATATGTGCGGATGCGCTCACTGCGGTCGCCCGTGCCGACCTGAGCTTTGCGGTCGGAGGCAATAGCGGCGTCGGCCTTTTCTTTTTCAGCGTTATAAAGGCGCGCGCGCAAAACTTTAAGTGCTTTTTCTTTATTTTTGAACTGACTGCGTTCATCCTGACATTCTACTACGGTACCCGTAGGCAAATGCGTTACGCGTATGGCAGAAGATGTTTTGTTTATATGCTGACCGCCCGCACCGGATGAACGAAATGTATCTATTTTAAGATCGGCGGGGTTAAGTTCAAACTCGACCTCATCAGTTTCGGGCAATACCGCAACCGTAACGGTTGAAGTATGTATTCTGCCCTGAGTTTCGGTATCCGGAACACGCTGGACGCGGTGAACGCCGCTTTCATATTTAAAGCGTGAATATGCACCAGTACCCTCAATCATAAAACTTATTTCCTTGTAACCGCCGAGTTCGGTTTCATTTGCGTTTGTAATATCAATGTGCCAACGTTTGCTTTCGGCATACATTGAATACATTCTGAAAAGCGATGCCGCAAAAAGCGCTGCCTCTTCACCGCCGGCTCCGCCGCGTATTTCAACAATAACGTTTTTTTCATCGTTAGGATCTTTCGGCAACAGCAAAAGTTTAAGTTGCTCTGATGTTTCGGATACTGTTTTTTTCGCCTCGGCAAGTTCTTCTTCAACCAACTCTTTAAAATCTTTGTCAAGTCCGCCGGCGTCCAACATTTCAAGCGCTTCTTTTTCATTTTTTACCGCTGTGCGATATTCACGGTATTTTTCAACTATCGGCGCAAGTTCGCTGTGTTCTTTCATAAGTTTTGTAAACGTTACGTTATTGCTTGCCACATCGGGACGCGTAAGTTCAACGCCTATTTGCTCATAACGGTTTTCCACCGCCGCGAGTTTATCAAACATTCTTTTTCTCCCCGTCAGAAATAATCTTTTTTATGCTTTTTTCAACTGTTTTTCTCGGCAGCATTACTTCATGGCCGCAACCGTTGCAAATAATTTTAAAATCCATACCTACACGCGACACCGTAAATGTGCTGCAACCGCAAGGGTGATTTTTTTTCATCAATATTACGTCGCCTACGTTAATATTCATAACGCCGCCTCCTTTTTTGAATTCATCACATTATTATATCGCACTTAAGTGCCAAAGGCAATATTTTATTTGAATAATTTGTCATTCTACTCACGGTAGAGTCGGTGATTTTATCAATAGAACGTCAAACTGTTAAGATAGATTGCCTGTTTCTGTGATAACGCGTATAATAAGCATAACACTTTTGAAAAGGAGTTTTTTGTATGCTAAATTATAAAATTGTTACAGATTCATCTTCGGATATTCATTTCTTTAACAAAACAGAGTTTGCGGTAGCACCGCTTAAAATTGTTACCGATAATAAAGAATACATTGATAATCAGACCCTGAATGTGTCTGAAATGACAGACGACCTGTTAAAGTATGCGGGCAGATCATCTACATCGTGCCCGAGCACGGGCGAATGGCTTGCGGCATTCGGCGACGCCGAAAGAATTTTTTGTGTTACAATGACCGCTGCATTGTCAGGATGTTACAACGCAGCATGCGCGGCAAAGCAGATTTATGAGGAACTTCACCCCGACAGAAAAGTTTTTGTAATCAACTCGACTTCAACCGGACCGGGAATAAAACTTATTGTTGAAAAAATATCAGAACTGATTTCAGGCGGAAAAGATTTTGAAGAAATATGCCAAGACATAACCGAGTATCAGAAAAAAACCGGGTTGCTGTTTATGCTTGAATCAATGAAAAATCTTGTAAACAACGGCAGAGTAAGCAGCCTTGTTGCAAAAGCGGCAGGACTTTTGGGAATAAGAGTTATAGGAAAGGCAAGCAAAGAAGGTGAATTAAAACCTCTTGATAAATGCCGCGGCGTATTAAAAACCTTATATTCATTTGAAGGTATAATGAAAAACGAAGGATTTTTGGGCGGCAAAGTAAGAATTGCTCACTGTTTTAATCAAAACTTTGCCGAGACATTAAAACAGGCATTGATAAGCAAATTCGGGAACGTTGATGTAGAAATTTATAACTGCGGAGGACTTTGCAGTTTTTATGCCGAAAAAGGCGGTATAATAGTCGGTTTTGAAAAGGGTAATTTAAACCCTGCGCTTTAATTTTAAATACCACAAACAAATGCGTAAGTCTGAAATTTCGGACTTACGCATTTGTTGCATAAAAAAGTCAAGTCGTTTTGATATATAAACGACTTGACTTTTTTTACTTTAAGTATAATCCAATTGCCCAAGTAAAACCCTGAACTTACGGTTGTGCTGTTATCTGTAAATCTTTGTCAAATACAGTAAACTGGGCGTCATAATCTTTTTTAATTTTGCCTTTTGTTTTAAGCCCCATAACCCTTGCCGGGGTTTCGGTCATCATCTTTACGGCGTCGGCAAGTCCAATGCCTGATTTAACTGCGGTTCTGAGCAGAATATCACTTGTTGCGATACTGCCGGCAAACGCCGACCTGTCAAGCAATTTGGCAACGCCGTCTTCTATAACAAACGGAACGGGGCAATCTGTGTACTCTTTACCCTCTTCGCCTATGCCGCCGGGACGCAGTGAATCGGTTATAAGGCAAACGCGGTCGGCGCCCTTTAATTTTACAATCATTTTAAGCAGTTCATACGGCAGGTGGCAACCGTCGGCTATGGCTTCTACATATACATCGTCAAGCAGATACGCGCTTTCGACAATACCGAGATGCCTGAATCCGTTATGACGGGTTATTGTCGATGTGCAGGAATACAGATGTGTTATAAGGTTGTTGCCCTCAAGGTATGCACGGTAAACGTCATCATATTCAGCAGATGAATGTGCGGTCGCAGCGATTATGCCATTGTTATTAAGCGCTTTTAAAAAGGCATTATCCTTATCTTTTTCGGGTGCGTAATCCCAGCGTGCAATTATATCACCGAATTCGCGCATTATTGATTCATACTCGTTCTTGTCAATATCGCGCACAATACCGGCAGGTTGACCGCCGCACATCTCAAGTGAAAAATACGGACCTTCAAGGTGAATACCGGGTATTTCCACCGCACAATCATTTTTTATTGCGCGTGCGGTTTTAAGCACAGCCACCATTGTGTTGTAATCGGTAGCGCTGATTGTTGGGTACATAACCCTTGTGCCGTGCAGCGCGTGCACTTTGCAAGCAGTTTTAAACGCTTCGGGTGTCGCGTCAATAAATTCAGCCCCACCGCCGCCGTGGCAGTGCAATTCGATAAACCCCGGAGCAATATAATTGCCCCTAAGGTCTGCCTTTTCACCTTTTATTTCGGACGTTTTGCAAACATCAATTATTTTGCCGTTGTCAGCCACAATATCATAGCCCTCGGTTATAGTGCCATCGGTTATGATTTTGCCGTTTGTAAATATTCTCATTCTACAACAATTTCCCTTTTCTCTTTGTATGAGCGTTCTATTGCAGACAACAATTTTACGGGATATACCAAGTCTTCATAAGTATTGGGCATAGTCTTGGTTTTTACCATTTCAATAAACTCATCAAACTCGTTTTTGAATGTATATACTACATCATCACAGTAAGTACTGTACATATTGTTATCGGCAGTCATAAGGCTTGCGGTGTATCTGTAACTGTCAGTATAAAAACCGCAAACATCATAGTCGCCGTAATTAAATATAACGGTAACACGGTTTAAACTTTGATCCGGGCAAAAGGCAGTTACGGATTTTACGCTTCTGCCGAAAATTGTGGTCAGAATTTCGATAAGGTGCTGGGAGTAAAACCAAAAACCGCCGTAGTTGTTAATCATATTAACAGGGCAGGCAACAACACCGTTTTTAACTTTCTTTGATTTTGCCATACGGGCAAGTGATTTTATTTCATCAATAAATTTAAGGCATGAACCGCCGCACAAAAGCGCACCGTTTTCTTTAGCGACACGGGCGAGTTCTTCGGCATTTTCAACATTTGCACAAAACGGTTTATCTATGAAACACGGTATGCCTGCTTTTACATAAGGCATAGCGTATTTATAGTGATTGTCGCCGTGACGTGCAGTTATAACAACGCCGTCGACCTTACCTACAAATTCATCCGGAGATGAAGCGGCGTATGTGGCGTAGCCTTTATCTATAATGCGTTTTACAGCATCCTCTTCATCACTGTATATGCCCACAACCTCAATATCGCCGTAAAGTTCGGGATTTTCTTTCATAAGTTCGCCGAAAGCGTCTGCGTGTGAATTTTCTACGCCAAGCATTGCAATTTTCATAACTATTTCTCCTTAAATGCTATTATAAAAATTTAAACTGTCTTTACATCCAACGGATTTTGTGAACGGATAAGGTCGATAACCTTAAATTGCTTAAGCACCTGATAAGGTGTGATCTCCATAGGTTTGCCGTTTACAAGATTATCATAAATCATATCATAATATTTTTGTACGGCAACATTGAATGAAGAACCGTTGAGGTCTATGTGCTCCTCTTTCCAATCGAGTTTTTCGCTGCAATACGCCGGGGTGCGCTCCTCAGTGAAAAGGGGCTCCAATGTAAGTTCGTGCTTGGGTGCTGTTTCAGGATCAAAGTACTTGTAATCAATTGTGCTCATTGTAGCTTTCAATGAACCGTACTGACAGTGAACAACATACAAAGGTCCGTTATAAGCATTGCATTTTGAAAGTTCAATATCGATCAATGGTTTGCCGGGCGCCGTTAATATAATTTTTGCATAATCTTCCGCATCACCGTAGGTATTAACTCGGTCAAGTTTTGAAAATACGCTTATATCGCTGTCAAAACCTAAAATATTTATAGCCTGATCAAGCGGGTGCGGGCCGGTATTTCTAACTTCGCCGCCGTTATAACCCTGATAAGTCTGCCAATCCCAACGGCGTGAAAAACCTGAAAATGAAATTGTATACTGTATCGGTTTTCCGAGTTTGCCATCGGCAATAATCTTTTGAAGTTCGGTATAATAAGGCGCAAAGCGTGATTGCTGAAATACGTTAAGCATTTTTCCGCTTTTTTCTGCTGCGTCTACCACACGGGCACATTCCTCATAATTTTTGGCAAAAGGCTTTTCGCATACCACATTAAAACCGTGCTTTAACAAATCGATTGTAATATCTGCGTGCATATGCGAGAACGTGCTGTTTACAACAAAGTCAATATCATCTCTGCCTAAAAGTTCGCGATAGTCTGCGTATATATCGCAGCCCCACTCCTCTTTTGCGCGTATTCTGCGCTCCTCAAGGGCGTCTACAACCGCAACAACATTATACTTTGTGTTAAGGTCGCTTTTAAAGAATTCGCCGTGTATATCGCGGCCGCTTCTGCCCTGTCCTATAATTGCAACATTGAGTTTTTTCATAATCTAATCCTCCTGACAAGATTTAATAATTTTAATAAGTTCGATAATGCTTTCTTCGCTTGCATCATACGCGCCCAACGAAAAATCATTACCGCCCGGATGTTTTAACTGCTCTTCGGTGAGTTCAATGTTTTTTCGATAATGGGTCTCAAGCATTACGTTGCCGCTGTAACCGTCGCCGATTAAACGGCTGAAAAGTTTTTTGTAATCGACAAGCCCCGTACCGACTTTTACGCCGTCGGGTTTGCCGTTTATTATGTCCGCATCTTTTATGTGTATGTGTGCAAGATAATCTTTTACGCTGTCGTAAGCGTTTTCACTCGCACGGCCTGTAACCCAGATTTCATTACCGGGATCAAAAAGCACTTTTATATATGGGCTGTTTATCTCTTTTGCAAGCTGAGCGGTAAGCGCCGGAGTATTGCTGTTTACCGACGGGTCGGCTTCAATAACACAAATTATATTGTATTTTTTACATATCTCAACTATTTTTTTGTATTTTTCGGCACGCTCTTTAACAGTTGCATCGCATTTCCAAAAATCAAATCCGCGTATCATACGTGCACCTATCCGGTTTGCCGTTTGCGCGCATTTTTCAAAGTTTGAAATATGTTCGGCTATTGCCTTTTCGTCATTGAAATCACACTTAAAAAGCGGAGCCGAAACAGCGCATACCTCTAAATCATACTGCTTTGAGGCATCAATTATATCGGCTATATCACGGTCGGTGAAATCAAACGGAGAATTACCGTTTACCGAACGCACCTCCATACAGTCGAGTGAGTGCTTTTTGCAAAACCGTGCCGCTTCAAAAATATCCTGTGTTACTTCATCGGTAATAACACCGAGTTTAAACGGTATGTTCATAAATTTATCACCCTTTAAAATCAAAGCAATTTTTTTGCGCTGTCACTGTCGCAATACATAATTGCATTATCGTGGCGTCTTAATATTGTTGCCGGGCACTTGTCGGTAACATCAAGCGTAACGGTGCTGTAAACCGCGTCTGCCTTTGTTGCCGCCGGAACAGCGCAAAACATATAATCTGCGCTTGTCAGCTGGGGTATCGTAAGCGTATACGCATACTCGGGAACATCATCAAAAGTTTTGAAGCAACCGTCGTGAACCTGCTGCATACGGCAAACATCATCAAGTTTTGCACGCTTTATGCGTACGGGGTCGTTAAAGTCTGCCACGCCCGGGTCGTTAAACGCAATGTGCCCGTTTTCGCCTATGCCGAGGCAAACAATATCAATATGGTTTTGTGCCAAAAGCTGCTCATAGTCAAGACCGTAATCCGCAACATAATAAACTTTGTTGAACGGAACCCTGTTAAATATATGCTCGTTCAAATAATTGCCGAAACTCTGTGCGTCTTCTTTTTTGAGACCCTCATATTCATCCATATGAAAAGCATTTACGCGGCTCCAGTCAATGGGTTTTTTAATAAGATTTTCAAGAACCTCATTTTGCGAAGGAGCAGCGGCAAAAATCATATTTATGCTGTCTTTTTTTTCAAGCAGGCGCTTCATACAGTCATAAATATCATTTGCGGCAGCCTCGCCCATCAAAGCACGGTTTTCATAAATATTAACCGTCAGTTTGTCTTTTTTTAAACTTTTAAGCATTAACAACACCTCAAGGTCTTTTTTATTTAAGTTCATTATACACTCGTTGTATTTGCAATCAAATTGCAAATACAAACAAATATATTGCAAAAATAGTCATTGTGTGTATAATAATAATCGGTGATATTTATGAAGAAAAATAAAAAGGTTGTATACCGTGATGATTTGCTGTATATGCATCACACGCTTACAATAGATCCCGACACGGATGACTTTTCATTTAAGAGTCACTCGCACAATATGATAGAAATATATTATTTTTTGCGCGGCAACGCAAACTTTGCGGTTGAGGGCAATATTTTTAAACTTGAGCGCGGCAATATTGTAGTTATGGCAAGCGGTCAGACGCACAATTTATTGCTTAAGCCGTCAACTGTTTATGAGCGTATGGCGCTGCTTATAGACACGGCGGCAACGCCCCCCGAATTTGAAAGCATAAGCGAACAGATTTATAAGGGTCACAATCTTTTTACCCTCACAAAACCGGAGCAAATCTGGTTTGAAGAAAGTTTTTCACTTATATCAAAAGTGTCGCCCGAACTGCAGAAAAACCTAATTTTTTCATTTTCTTCTATGATATTTTCAATGCTTTCTACAAAGTTAAACCGTGTAACAACGCCGAATATAAACGATGACATTATTAAAAAAGCGGTTAACTACATAAACAAAAATTTATCGGATGAATTAAGCCTCGAAATAATTGCAAACGCAATTTATTGCAGCAAAGTATCGCTAAACCGAAAGTTTCATGAAATTATGGGCTGCACCGTTTGGAATTACGTGATGCGCAGGCGGATTTACAGCGCAAGACAAAAACTGTTTTTTACCGGCAGTGTAAATGACGCTTTTGAAAAAAGCGGTTTTAAAGACTACTCTTCATTTTTTAAAGCATATAAAAAAATTATCGGCGTATCGCCGTCAGAAGACCTTAAAATGCATCGTGTAAACAGAACATAAGATTAAAAATTAAAATAAAAAGACATCACCCCTCTGTTTAAGAGCAGGTGATGCCTTTTTTGTACTAAAACTCGATTTTGTTTATTTGCAAAAACGTATTTATGTCATAAACCGAAAGTGTATTTGGCGTAACTATATAAATTGCGTCATTGATAAAAAGCGCCCTTACATTTTCTATATTGCTGTTGTCTTTAAATTCAAGGGTTGCCGCCCTTTCAAAAGCGTTATCGGTATGTTTGTAAATCAAGTACTTTGTATGACCGTAATTATCGCCCGACGCAAAGCCTATAAGATTTTTAGTAGGTGATACAAGCATTGCCTTATGATTCCAGAGTGCCGGTGAATAGTTATAGCCCTCAACAGCGGTTTTGTCGCTCTCGAATACATCCGACGGATCACTTATATTAAACATTGAAAGTTTCAAGCTGCTTGTTATGCCTGTTTTTGCATCTGCCTCCTGGCCGAACCCCAAAAGCAATCCGTCGCCGTAAGGATACATATATTCGGAAAATCCTGTTATTTTAAGTTCGCCTAAAATTTTTGGATTTTGCGGATCTGTAAGGTCGGCACTGAAAAGCGGATCTGTTTGCCTGAAGGTTACAAAGTATGCAATATCGCCCATAAACCTAACGGAATATACCTCTTCGCCGCGTGCAAGGTCGCTTATTGTGCCTACCGTTTTCAGCGAACCGTCAAGTACGCTAAGTTTTGCAAAAGTATCGCTTGAATAAGTTGCAATTCCGGATGTTGTATTTGCAAAGTTTGTTACGGATTCAGTAACTTCATATACAGTAGTTACAAATCTGAAATAACCGTTGTATTCGTCTATAAAAAACTGATTTTCAAGTTCGCCGTCAATATCGCCCGAAGCTTTATAGTTTATTTTTCCGTTGTTTATTTCAAGGCGTGATACTGTGGTTTTAGTCTGTGAATATTTGTCGGTTTTAACGTCCTCAGCACTTATAAAATAGGAGTTTGTCAGTATTATGTTATCCTTGCTGCAATATATGCTTTCTGAACCGCCGAGCAAACTTGCGGTGTCGCTAAGCGCACCGTCCTTGTAATTATACGCGCCAACAACCGTGTACATATTTTCACAGTTTTCTTCACTGAAACAGTAAATTCTATCGGCGGGAACTGTTTTTAAGGTATCATTGCATACAACCCCGGGTACAAACGTTGCGGGTTCGTCTTTGTTTATCAAATCAAGGTTTATATAACAGTTTGAAATCAGATAAACATAATCGTCTACCATACGCGCAGAATTGTATACACCGTCCTGACTGCATTCTGCAATTTTTTGCGGTGCCGAAGCGTCGCTTACGTCGTAAATTGTAAACGATACCGATTGTTTATATCTGTTTTCATAATTGCTTTTTAAAATTATAAGCCGGTCGTTTTTTATAAACATTTCACCAAACTGATAATCTTGATCATCTGAAATTTTTGTTTGGCTCAGAAGCGCAGATTTTTCGCCGTCTGCCTTAAAAATACGCAAATCGGCATCAGTGATACTGTAAATATATTTGCCGTCGGTTTTGACTATATCGGATTCGCTTACGCCGTCAACCTGCTCGGTAGTGTCTGAATAATCGTTTTTAATGTCGACGGCTGATTCCTGCGTGTTTTTTGACGAGCTGCCGGTATTTGCGGTTGAACCTGCGCCGGTTGTGGGTTTTGAGGCGGAATCTATATACCTTTCATCTACGGCACCGTCAAATTTTTCATTGCCGGACCTTAAATATTTGTTGTTGCTCTTGCTTAATATTTTATAAATTTTATTGTATGAATTTACAACCGAAAGAGTTTTTACACTGTCGGACTTTTTTAAGGTTATTGTGTTGTGCGGTATGAACAACGCGCACAAAACGATTGCCGCGCACGCAACTGCCGCAAATGCAACCCGCCACACAACTGCCGGATTTTTTGCCGAATGTTTATGCTCTTTCATTTTGATTTTTTCCGATATTTCGGACCTTATCTGCTCGCTCGGAGTAATGGCATCCATTGCCTTTTTATAGTTTTCTTCAAACATAAAGTGTACCTCCCTTAAGTGTTGACACAGCAAAGCGGGTTTAAAAATTACATTTACGCATTTAAACCGAAGCCGGTTCTGCTATGTCGAGTTTTAACTTTTGACGCGCCCGATGAAGCTGCGACTTAACGGTAGAGGGCTTGGTGTTTAAAATTTTTGCAATTTCATCTGTGCTGTAACCGCAATAGTAATACAGATGTATGACTGTGCGGTATTTGACCGGCAAACGCAAAACGGCGTCGAGCGTATCGTTTTCGGGCATATTAACGGCAATGCTTTCATCTGCAGGCTGCGTCTTTTTAAACCAACCGCTTGCAAACATACTTTTGGTGCAGTTGATAGTAATTCTGATAAGCAATGCTTTGGTATGCTCTTCATTTGTGAGATTTTTCTTTTGTTTTATAAACCTTAAAAAAACATCCTGCAATATGTCATCCGCATCATATTTGTTTTTAACCCTTGCAAAGGCAAGACGGTATACCATATCGGAATATTTATTGAAGGCTTCTTCTGCAGAAATTTTATACTCCATATTTTTAGCCCCCTTTACTTTTAAAACTGTTCAAACACTTAAAAGGTTGCAAAAACGCCCAAAAATTTTTTTCGGGCGTTTAAGTTTAATATAATGTGATTTATATATTTTAAGATTACACCTTAAAAAGCAAATCACCGTATGTAGGATAAGGCCAGTAATCACGGGCTGTAATCGTTTCGGCATCATCTGCAATGTTACGAATATTATCCATAATAAACCGCACTTCATCGCAGTATAACCGCGCGCGTTCAAGCAGATCGTCTGTATCCTGAGATTTTTTTACCGAACTTTCAAGTTCTGCCGAAAGCTTACTCAAATGACTGTTAAAACAAGCAAGTTTTTCAACGGTTGCGATTTCTGCGTCGCAGTCAATGTCTGCACTTACAGCGCGTTTTTTTGCTACGGTTTTGCAGAGTGTGCTTTCATAACTGCTTATTGCAGGCATAATGTCGCGCTTTATCATTTCAAGTAAAACCATTGCCTCAATGTGCATTGTTTTGCTGTAATTGTCAAGTGCTATATCCGCACGGCAGTTAATTTCGGTGCTGTTATAAACGCCGTGACGTTCAAATAACTCTATGTTTTCTTTGCTGCGCATATAGGGTATTGCATCTACGACCGTGCGCAAATTAAGCAACCCGCGTTTTGAAGCCTCCTGCTCCCAGGCTTTTGAATAACCGTCGCCGTTGAATATAATGCGTTTATGCTCGGTTATTGTATTTCGTATAAGTTTTAAAACGTCGTTTTCAAAGTCTTTTGAACCCTCAAGCCAATCGGCAAAATCCCTAAACACATCTGCAACAATTGTATTAAGCACAACGTTTGTTTCTGAAATTGATGACGATGAACCAAGCATTCTGAATTCAAACTTATTGCCCGTAAACGCAAATGGCGATGTGCGGTTGCGGTCGGTATTGTCCCTTTTGATATACGGAATAATATCGGTGCCTATTGTCATTTTGATTTTATCCGCATCGATGTGACGCTCGCCGCGTTCAATAGCCTCTAAAATCTCGGCAAGGTCTTCACCCAAATAAACAGAAATAATTGCAGGTGGAGCTTCTGCGCCGCCTAAGCGACAGTCGTTGCTTAAAGACGCCACCGATATGCGAAGCAGATCCTGATGCTCGTCAACGGCGCGCAGTACCGCAGAAAGAGTGAGTAAAAACAACAGATTATTGCTCGGATTTTTGCCGGGTTTTAAAAAGTTAACCCCCGTATCGGTAGATATTGACCAGTTGTTATGCTTGCCGCTGCCGTTTATACCCTTAAACGGTTTTTCGTGAAGCAGGCATAAAAGTCCGTGCTTTTCGGCAATTTTTTTCATAAGTTCCATTGTGAGTTGATTATGGTCTGCCGCAATATTTGTTGTTGTAAATACAGGCGCCAACTCATGCTGAGCGGGTGCCGCCTCATTGTGTTCTGTTTTTGCAAACACGCCTAACTTCCATAATTCGTTGTCAAGTTCACGCATAAATGCCTTTACACGCGGCTTAATAACACCGAAATAATGGTCATACATCTCCTGACCTTTGGGCGGTTCAGCGCCTAAAAGCGTTCTGCCGCAGAATATAAGATCCGGGCGTTTTTCAGCGAGATTGCTGTCAATTAAAAAATATTCCTGTTCGGGACCTACGGTGGTATTTATACTCTTAACATCGTCAAATCCGAACAGTTTTGCTATACGCATCGCCTGTTTGCTTATGGCTGCCATTGAGCGTAAAAGCGGCGTCTTTTGGTCAAGCGCCTCACCGTTGTATGAACAAAACGCAGTAGGTATGCAAAGTGTGTTGTCTTTTACAAATGCGTAAGAACTCGGATCCCAAGCGGTGTAGCCGCGCGCTTCAAACGTAGCGCGCAATCCCCCCGACGGAAATGATGACGCGTCGGGTTCGCCCTTTATCAGTTCCTTGCCTGAAAACTCAACAATGGCATTGCCTTTGCCGTCGGGCGCAATAAATCCGTCGTGTTTTTCGGCAGTTATGCCGGTCATAGGCTGAAACCAATGGGTGTAGTGAGTAGCACCTTTTTCGATTGCCCATTCTTTCATAGCGCTTGCCACAATATCCGCAATTTTGCTGTCAATGCTTTTGCCTTGCGATATTGCCGTTTTAAGTTCGATATAAGCGTTTTCGGGCAGGCGTTGTTTCATTGCGCCGTCGTTAAAAACGTTTATACCGAAAATTTCATCTATTCTGTTCAATGTGTCTCCCCCACAAACAGTATTACTAACAAAACAATTATATATTATATAAATTCAAAAGTCAACGATAGGCTTACGGCAAACCGGCGTGTAAAGCCTATAAACAATAACATAATATAAAACCGACCGCTAACAATTGCGATCGGTTTATAATCTTAATTTACATAAACTATATTTTGACTCATTTTTTCAATGTAACCTACCCAATAAATGCAATCTATAATAGACAGATCGCTTTTACTGTTTTCAATTATATATATAAAATCGTCTTTTGAAAAGCTGTTCTTTGAAATCTGATTAAATATTTCGGATATTATCTGTTTTTTTATTAAACCGGTACTGTCGGCGGATATCAGTTCAACTGCCTGAACGCCTGTATAGCGCAACGTTTCATTACCTGTATTTATATTAACTCCGCCTACCCTGTCTACAATGCCCGAAATCAGGTAGTAATCTGCCAGCACAGTATAGTCGGCGGTATAGCCGAAATAGTCTGACACATCTTCATCAAAATTTTCGATCTGTAGAATTTTAATATTTTCATTTTCAAAATCAAGATATGAGATTACGGCGCTGTCATCGGGAAAAACAAATGCAATTCCCTTGTTATCAGGATTTTTTTTATAAGGTACGGTATAATCTTTTTCATCAATATTCGCCGTATCTTTTTGAAGATTTCTGTCAAGGTAAGCATAAGCACACATAAAAAATATCAGTCCGCACCCAAATATCAATAGCGTTTTTTTTAAAACACCTTTATAAAAAGACTTTGTTTTCAAATTATCACCCGTAATATTATTGCCGGATAATTTGAAGATAACTGAAAATTTTAAAATTTGTGTAAAAACGGTTGGCCGTAAACCGACCAATCGTTTTATTATTGCTTTTTCAGATTATAGGTTTTTCCGTCAGTACCGTTGCCGCCTTTAAGGGTAAGTTTTTTACCGTCTACCGTAAATGTATAATCACAATCTCTTATAAAACTTTTTTCAAAATCCATAATCAGTTTATCATCTTCAATTTTATAAGTGTATTTATACGCTACGTCATCCAATTGCAACTCGCCGTTACCTGAATTATCGAAAATATATTTTGTATACTCATCATAAACCCAGGTACCTATCAGCGGATTTGAATTTACAGTATCTGATTTGCCGTTTTTAATTAAACCCTTAATTAAAAAAGAAATAATTATTACAATCACCAAAATAAAAACTGCCAACAAAGTGATTTGCTGTGATTTATTCTTTTTTCGGCGTTTTTTCGCGTCACCGTTATATTTTTTAGGTTTAAATTTATTTGAAAACTTTTTCTGCAACTTTGCTTCACTCCAAAAATAAACGGAGGCACCGTTTATAACCGTTGCCTCCGTTTTATTTATCAGATAATAATTATCTTACTTTCTTTTTGTAAACGATTACGGTTGCGCACAATGCCGCAAGTGAAACAACTGCCATCATAACGCCCCAAACGTCTACTGTATCTTCAGTCTTAGGTGAACTGTCGGCAGCACCTGTATTTGTATTGCCGTTTGCAGCCTCGGCAACAGCAAATGTTGTTGTTGCAGTACCGCTTGCCGATACAATGTTCAAGGTGTGGTTACCTGCTGACAATGTTGATACAAAGTCGGCTGTAAGTGTAACGTTAATGCCGTCACCCTTAACAGTGTAATCCTTGTCGCGTGTAAGTTCTTTGCCGTCAAGTTCAACACGGATAAGATCTTCTAATGCAGCATCAGATGCGAATGAAAGTTCTTTCTTGTCGCCCTTTGTAACAGTTGTTTTATCGCCCTTTACGATTGAAGGAGCAAGTTTTGCGATAACTGTATCTGCTTTTTCAATCTCATCGCCTGCGCCTTCATCGGTAGCGGCATAGTACTTACCGCAGTTTTCGCAGTAGTAGTACTTGATGTTGCCTTCTGCAGCAGCAGTTGCAGCTTTAGCTTCTACAAGAACAGGATTGTGCTCAAGCTTTTCAATAACTTTGCCGGGTATTGTTACTTCACAGTCTTTGCAGTGCTGATTGCCTGTAAAGCCTTCTTCTGTTTCGGTAGCTTCTTTAGCGTTAAGAATTTCTACGTTTTTGTGGTTGTCTGCGTTAACAGTTCCGTATTCAACACCGCAAACTTCACAAACTGCCTTTTTAACGCAAGTTGCTTCGCCGCCTTCGTGGTTGCCTTCTTCGAAAATATTACCGCAACCTACTGTCTGACACTCTTTCCAGTGTTTGGTATCGTCATGTGACCATACGCTTGCAATGTTATGAGCGCCTTTTTCTATAACTTTACCTGCTTCAATAAGTGTGTTACAGTCGTGGCAGTATTTGTCGCCGGTGTAACCTTCTTCAAAACAGGTTGCTTCTTTTGCGTCTTTAACGTCAACGTCGCCCTTGTGATTGTTTGCGTCAACTTCGCCGTACTCTGCGCCGCAAACTTCACAAACTGCTTCTTTAATACAGGTTGCCTCGCCGCCCTTATGTGCTTCTTTATCAAATTCGGTGCCGCAGCCGCAGGTATGCCAGTGGTTTGTACCGTCGGTTTCCCATTTGCCGTCAGCGTCTACGTGAGCGCCTGTTGCTGCAATTACGGTACCATCCTGAATTTTTGTTTCGCAATCCAAGCACCAGGTGTCGCCGGTATAACCGGGATCTTTACAGGTAGCGGCTTTTACGTCGCGCAATTCGGTGTTGGTATGCGGACAAACAACGTCTAACGTGGCTTTGATTTTGTCGAACACAGCGGATGAGTCAAACTTACCGGGAACTACCGCATCGTCTTTAACTTCTACCTTGTATACAGAGCCTGCATCATAATCTACCGTTATATCTGTTTTACCGAAAGCAGCAGCATCTTTAACCTTAAATTTAAGTGTTACAATAGAGCCGCTTATGGTGTTCGGCAATACAACTGAATCAACCCAAGTAACCAGGAACGGATTAACCGTGTACGGTGAGAATTTCGGAACTTCTTCTGTAACACTGGTATCAAAGAAATCACCCTTTACAGGTCTTTCGGATCTTGGATTATCTTTGTTGATAAGTTCCAAAACATCAGCATCATAGCCGATTTTAAGTTGGAAACCATTAAGACCGGGATTGTTCTCTACCGAAACAACAACCTCAATTGTGTCGCCTCTGTTTGCGGTTTCTACCGTGCTTACCTTAAATGCAGGATTAGCATCAGCCGACGCACTGATAACAGGCACGGCAACTAATAACAACACTACAGTAAGACATAATGCGATTAGTTTTTTCATTTTGTTTATCTCCTTTTTTAAATGTGAATAGTACATACCAAAAAAGAGCGTACGACACCCACATTATTTTGATACAATAATTATATCCGTATTTTTGATTATTGTCAATATATTTTTTAAATTTTTGTTAACGTTTTTGTTTAAAATTATGTACTTTGATAAATGCGGTACTTTTTTGAGACCGAAGATGATTGAACCTGTAATGTCTAACCGTTGTTTTTTATAACAAATGAAAAATCTATATAGCCGTTAAAGTCTTCAACCGTTACGTTTTCAAGCGAAGAAATATAGGCAATATTTGTATTCTGATACGCCACAGGCAATATGTGATTGCCTTTAAGTAATTCATTTTGAAGCGTATCTGGCAAATTTGATGTACTTATTGCCGAAAAATTACGTGCATACTCAGCAAAAACGTCGCTTGTGGCACTCACCGGAAAAAGTGCAAAATCAACGTTGTTTTCTGTCAGTTCCTGTTTTAACACAGCAAGATTTTGCGAAGGTTCGATATTTATGAATGTGCTTAAATTTTGCTGCCAATGGCCTACTATTGACGTTGCGATCTCTTTTATGCCGTCGGTGTCGTAGTAATACAGTGTAGCAGGCGGAAATTTTGAACCGTCCATATTTGAAATTTGTGACGACATTATTGCCTTTGACTCGTTTATATTATATTCGGTAACACCTATTTCGTTGGTGTCAAGGCTCAAAATACTCGGATAAACCGACTTCGCAACCTCAAACCCGTCAGGCAGTGCAGATGAATATACATCCCCCGAAAAAGCTGCAGCAAATGCACGGCGCACCTCGGGCGAATATTTACGGTTTATCGTTAAAAACCAACATATATTTTGCACACCTTCAATTTTAAGACCTGCGTTTTCGGCATTTTCAAGTTCGCCGCACGGCATAAATGCCATATCGCTGTTATGTTCGGCAAAACGTGACGTTTGCGTTTCATCCGGCATACAACTTATAAAAACAGCCGCATTTTGGGCTTTAAAATCACCGCCGTACTTTTCGTTACTGTAAATTCTTATGCCGAAATCCTCTTTGTTCCACTTAGTAATGCGGTAACTGCCGTTTGAAATTATACATTCTTGATCCAAGCCGTATTTACCTATGGAATTTATAAAAAAGTCCTCGTTACACGGCATACAAACCGAAGTTGCAAGAGTTTTTAAAAAGTCGGCATCCTCACGGCACATATTTATAGTAAGCGTGGTATCGTCAATTGCCTTTACACCGAGTGACGATACGTCTGCACTACCGGCGTTGATAGCCTCGGCATTTGAGATTGCGAAAAGCCTGCTTGCAAATGGTGCTTTGATTTTCGGGTCGACCGCACGGCGGAACGCATATTCAAAATCATACGCTGTAAGCGGAGTTCCATCGCTCCAAACAAGGTCTTTTTTGAGTGTAAAAGTATATGTAAGATTATCGTAATCGTAGTTCTCGGCAGCACCCTTTACGATCTCGCCGTTTTTATCGCAGCGCATAAGACCCTCATATATATTCCGCACGATAAGCAATTCGCTGTCACTTGACGCAATTTGCGGGTCAAGAGTCTGCGGCTCGTCTAACAATTCAAAATATATGTAGGCATCGCGGTAATCCTTACCGCACGAACAAAAAGTACACATTATAACAAGCGCAACAATAATTGCGGATAACGCTTTTTTAAAATTAAACATCTGTATCACCTATTTGTATTATATAATGTAAGCCGATAATTTTCAATATTAAATATGTAAAGAAAAAAACTTGACACACGTGTTACACTGTGTTATAATACACCTTGCTGTAAAGAAAAAAACTTTACAAGGAGGAGCAGGTATATGCCAAAAGACTTATATATTTGTACGCTCCTTGATTTTTACGGTTCTTTTTTAAGTGAAAAACAGAAAAATCTTTTGCACCATTATTATGATGAAGATTTATCTTTAAGCGAAATAGCCGAAAACGAGTCAATTACACGTCAGGGCGTACGCGACCTTATAAAACGCGGCGAACTGCAATTGAAACGCTATGAGGCCGAATGCGGTTGGTGCAAAAATATACTCGCTTTGCAGGAAACGCTTGACAGCGACATAACAGCAGATGAAAAACTTGCAAAAATAAAAGAGATTGCCGATAAGTTTTAAAAGAGGGAGTGAACGCAAATGGCATTTAACAGTCTTTCGGATAAATTGGGTAATATATTTAAAAAATTGAAAAGCAAAGGCCGACTCACCGAGAGCGATGTTAAAGAAGCCATGCGTGAAGTCAGACTTGCCCTGCTTGAGGCCGACGTTAACTACAAAGTCGCAAAGCAGTTTACTTCTGCGGTTACCGAAAAATGTGTAGGCGCCAACGTTATGGAAAGTCTTACCGCGCCGCAAACCGTCATAAAAATAGTAAAAGACGAACTTACCGAACTTATGGGCAGTAAGCAGGCAACTCTTAAAACAGCATCAAAAATTCCGACAATCATTATGATGTGCGGCTTGCAGGGCTCAGGTAAAACGACGCACAGCGCAAAACTTGCCGCGTTTTTAAAATCAAAAGGTCACAGACCTATGCTTGTTGCCTGCGATATATACAGGCCTGCCGCAATTGAACAGTTAAAGGTTGTAGGCGCTCAGGTTAACACACCTGTTTTTGAAATGGGTACCGAAAAGCCCGAAAAAATTGCCGCAGAGGCTGTTAAACATGCCAGAGATTACGGTTATGATTACTTAATACTTGATACTGCCGGCCGACTCCACATAGATGAAGAACTTATGGCTGAGTTAAAACGCATTACAGAGCGTGTTGAGGTAAACGATATACTGCTCGTAATCGACTCTATGGTAGGTCAGGATGCAGTAAATATAGCAAAAGCATTTAACGATATTCTTGAAATTGACGGAATCATACTTACAAAGCTTGACGGTGACACGCGCGGCGGCGCGGCATTATCGGTAAAAGCCGTTACCGGCAAACCAATTATGTTTGTAGGCGTAGGTGAAAAATTAGACCAGCTTGAAGAATTTCACCCTGAGCGTATGGCAAGCCGTATTTTGGGTATGGGCGATATGCTGTCGCTTATTGAACGCGCAGAAGCGCAGCTAGATGAAAAAAAAGCAGAAGAAGCTGCAAAAAAATTATCCGAAAACCGTTTTGATATGAACGATCTGCTTGAACAGTTTCAGCAAATTAAAAAGATGGGCAGTTTAAAAAGCATACTTTCAATGCTGCCGGGTATGGATAAGCAGCTAAGAAATGTTGACATTGATGACCGCCAGATGCTTCGCGTAGAGGCAATAATAAAATCCATGACCGTTAAAGAACGTGAAAAACCCGAAATTTTAAACGCGTCGCGCCGCCGCAGAATTGCAGCGGGATGCGGTCAAACGGTTGAAGAGGTCAACCGACTTATAAAACAGTACGACCAAATGAAAAAAATGTTTAAACAAATGAACGTTAAGGGTTCAAAACGCAAAATGCTGCGTGGTATGAACCCGCAAAACTTCGGTTTTTAAGAGTTTTTCTCTTTTAAATAAATTCTTTTATGGAGGTGCAGTGAAATGGCAGTAAAAATCAGACTTCGCAGAATCGGTGCAAAAAAGGCTCCCTTTTACCGTGTTGTAGTTGCAGATTCAAGATACCCGCGTGATGGTCGTTTTATCGAGGAAATCGGTTACTATGACCCCACCAAAGAACCCGCAGTTGTAAACATTGACGCTGACAAGGCAAAAAAATGGATCGGCAACGGCGCGCAGCCGACAGACACAGTTAAAGCATTACTTAAAAAGAACGGTGTTCTTTAATCTTTAATTCGGAGTTATTATTATGAAAGAACTTCTTATTACCATTGCATCGGGACTTGTTGAAAATCCCGACGCGGTAACGGCAACGGTTGATGAGCCTAACGATGAAGGTGTTATTGTTTATCACCTTCACGTGGCAGAAGACGATATGGGCAGAGTAATAGGCAAGCAAGGCAGAATTGCAAAAGCGATCCGTACTGTTATGCGTGCTGTTGCGAACCAGCGTCATGAAAAAATTGCCGTTGAAATCGATTGATATATCCTAAGGAATTATTATTTAAATTCGGATATAATCAATGCCCGCCTTATCGGCGGGCGCAAACGCAACTTAAGCCTCCTCTAAGGGGGCTTTTAATATATAAAGGTGAGCACATAAAATGAAAAAAGAATTTTTGGAAATAGGCAAATTTGTAGGTCCTCACGGAGTACGCGGTATGGTCCGTATTCAACCGTGGTCTGACGATTTTGAGTTTTTTTATCGGTTTAAGAATTTTTATC
This sequence comes from uncultured Eubacteriales bacterium, assembly GCA_934445015.1. Taxonomy (GTDB): domain Bacteria; phylum Bacillota; class Clostridia; order Oscillospirales; family Acutalibacteraceae; genus UBA737. The sequence goes on from CAKSDJ010000003.1 coordinate 43,702, forward strand.
TGCAAAACGGCAGCACAAAAATAAACTTAACAAAGAAGATTGAACACGGAAACATAATACTTGCAAAGGTTGACGGCGTTGATACCATTGAACAAGCCGAAAAGCTGCGCAATCAACTGATTTATATAAAGCGCGATGACGCTGATTTACCGAGCGGAAGATATTTTATATGCGAAATTATCGGCAGCCGTGTTTTTGATGCCGACACTGACAAATTGTTAGGTATTTTAAAAGATGTTTCGCCTACCGGCGCAAATGATGTTTGGCATATAGAAAACGGCGGTAAAGAATATCTTGTTCCCGCGATAGCCGACGTTATTGTTGACGTTGATATTCAAAACGATATTATAAAAATCAGACCGTTAAAGGGGATTTTTGAAGATGAAGATTGATATAATGACGCTTTTTCCCGAAATGTGCGACCGCGTACTCAGCGAAAGCATAATCGGCAGAGCACGCAAAACAGACAAGGTTGAAATAGAGTGTCATAATATTCGCGACTATGCAAACAATAAACACAACAAGGTAGATGATATGCCTTACGGCGGCGGAATGGGTATGGTTATGGCAGCAGAACCCATTTACAACTGCTACAAAAGCCTTTACGGCGACACCGAAGCAAAACCTCACCTGATTTACCTTTCGCCGAAAGGTGCTGTACTTACTCAGAAAAAGGTTGCAGAACTTTCAAAACTTGACAGAATAGTTTTGCTTTGCGGTCATTATGAAGGTGTTGACGAAAGGGTTTTAGAGGAAATTGCCGATGAACAAATATCTGTGGGCGACTACGTTGTAACCGGCGGCGAACTGCCGGCGCTTATACTTGCGGATTCGATATGCCGTATGTTACCCGGTGTTTTGAGCGACGACCTCTGCTTTGAAGATGAAAGCCACTTTTCGGGTTTGCTTGAGTATCCGCAATATACAAGACCGGCTGTATGGCACGATAAACCTGTCCCCGAAGTTCTGCTTTCGGGAAATCACGCCGAAATTGCAAAGTGGCGCAGAAAACAGTCGCTTGAAATAACAAAAAAACTTCGCCCCGAAATGTTTGAAAAAACGGTGCTCAGCAAGCAAGATGAAAAATTGTTGGGGTTAGAAACCGATAAACCCATAAGGGCAAGAAAATAACTATCATTTTTACCAAATTTGACATTTAATTTGTATAAAAAGTTGGATAAATATTAGAACTTATTAACAAATGATTGACGATTTCATTAAATGTGGTATAATACTGCTATAACAATAGCGTGTCCTGTTGTTATGTCGATATTATCAAAAATGTAAACATTTACTTTCTGAGGAGTTTTTTGTAATGTGTGTTAAAGATGTTGTAATTCATAATCAGGTTGGTCTTCATGCCCGCCCCGCAACTTTTTTTATTCAAAAGGCAAATGAGTTTAAATCGTCAATTTGGGTCGAAAAAGATGAAAGAAAAGTAAACGCAAAAAGTTTGCTCGGTGTTCTCTCATTGGGAATAATAGGCGGAACCACAATTAAAATCATTTGTGACGGCAGCGATGAAGCCGAGGCTATGGACGGTCTGGTAAATCTGGTTGAATCAGGCTTTGCCGACTAAAAAAACTTTAAAAACTGTTGACAATATTGCCTGACCGTTGTATAATATATCGGTCGGGCAATAATACTGCCGACGCAGTTCAAATTTTGTAACTGTTACATAATCGTTATATCCGGGTGTGGCGCAGCTGGTAGCGCGCTTGACTGGGGGTCAAGAGGCCGCAGGTTCAAGTCCTGTCACTCGGACCACGTCTGCCATAATTTGGTAAAATTATGGCAGACTTTTTCTTTTTCTGATAAAAAAACAGGCTTGCTGCCTGATTACAGACAGCAAGCCTGTTTTTTTATATTATTCTATTTCAATTCGGTGATTTGAAATAAGTTTTTTCTTCTCTTCTTTAGGAATTAAAACGGTCAAAACACCCGATTCATACCTTGCCTTTACATCCTGAGGTTTAACGTCTCCGACATAAAAGCTTCTTGAACAGGAGCCGACATAACGTTCCTGACGCAAAACGCGACCTTTTTTATCCTCTTTTTCTTTATCAAGACCTTTTTCTGCACTGATAGTCAAATATCCGTCTTTAACTTCAAGATTTATTTCATCTTTTTTAAATCCGGGTAAATCAACCGCAAGTTTGTAGCTCTTGGCATCGTCGGTCTCGTGTATATCGGTCTTCATCAAATTTCTTCCGTTTTTGCCAAACAACGGGTTGTGACCTCTGAAGAATCCGTCATCAAAAAATTCATCAAACATATTTTCACCAAAAATGCTCGGTACCATAATAATCCCTCCGTTTATACTTATACCAATTTTATAAATTGCATATTATGAACCGAATCATAACAAACTCATTCTGTAATTGTGATTTTTAATTTTTATAATGTTCTGTACATCGGACTCATTCCTGCTTTCTTTTTTCCTTTCTTGATTTATATTATATTCTTTTTTGTTGAACAAACAATAGGTTTATGGTATAATAAAATTAAAGTTGTTTGTGCTCTCAGCACAAATATTATAGGTGAGTGAGTTATGGATAAAAACAGTCATAAATTATACGATGTTGATAAACTTGTTGCCGACTTTTTCAAACAGGACGATTTAAAACAACTTGTAACCGAAACGGGGCTGCTGCTTAACTGCCCTTTGCTTGTACTTGACGACGCTTTTTGCGTCGCGGCCCATTTCAGTCCGCACGGTTTTTCAGACAGCATATTTGAAAAGGCGGTATCCTGCGGCGAAATCACCTATGAGGTAGGCGCTATTATAAGCAAAAGTCCTGCGCTTACTGCAGGTGCGGCTTATTTTATCAAATTGGATGAAAGCGAATTTAAACGGCGTTTATCGCCGCTTATAAACTGCGGTGTAAGGCTCGGATATATTATTTGTGTGGATACCGACGGTCACCTGCAAAAAATCCCCGAAAGTGTATGGCAAAAAACCGAAACTGTGCTTGCAAAGCAAATGTTTATTGAAACCAGCCGTCAGGATAGACCGTTTGAAACAACCGAAGAAATTTTAATGCACTTGCTTGACGGCGGTTTTCCGTCGGAGCCGTATTTCAGACTTCAGACCGCAGGTACATATCTTGCAGACTTTCACCCATACGCCTTTGCACTGATCAATCTTACCGAATACCGGAATTTGTACCACGGTGACAGGCATTTAAAAGATGAACTGAATTTGCGGTTTTTAAACTCACATTCATTTGTTTATAAGGGCGATATATTTCTTTTTTTGCACAGTGAAAGTGACATTGATATATTTTCGGGACTTGCCGAAGAATTCGGATTAAAAGTAATTGTTTCAGAACCTGTGAGCAATATTTTTGAACTCCCAGAATTGTATTGCACAGCGTGTGATGCTATGGCAATGACGATAAAAAATTCTCTGGACGGCAGCGTGTACACCGTTTCGCAGTTGCGCACACCGCTTATGCTTGAAAAACTTAGCGGCAGTAAAAAACTTGTTTTACCGGAACTCCGCGCTCTGGCAGAACACGACTTTAAAAAGAAAACCGAATACTGTGAAACTCTTTACACATATCTTGCGTGCAGCCGTTCGCTCAAAAAGACCTGCGACGCGCTTTTTACCCACCGAAACACGGTACTTTACCGTATACGCAGAATACAAGAGGATTTTGAGATACCCCTTGACGATCCGGACAAACACATACCTTTGCTTATAGGTTCGGCACTGTTACTGTTTGAAAGCAGAGGCCCTGAATTCTTTTTGCAGACGTCATATAAAAACATTTAAAATAATTTGAAAGGTGTATGATTTATTATGAAAGAAAACAGAAAACTGTTGCGCGAAGTTTTAAACGATATAAGACACGATATGACCGATGAAGAAGTTTTAAATCTGTTGGCAGACAGCAAAATATCGTCTATGCCGGAAAACGGAAAGGAAAAATTTACGGTAGGACAGCGCGCAGCAGACGCAATAGCAAAATTTGCAGGCAGTTGGGCGTTTATATTTTCATTTACGGGCGTTTTGATTTTATGGATGGTAATTAACACTGTGCTTGCTGCCAAAGCGTTTGACCCCTACCCTTTTATACTGCTTAATCTTGTTTTATCCTGTGTTGCCGCAATACAGGCACCGCTTATTATGATGAGTCAAAACCGTCAGGAAGAAAAAGACAGGCGGCGGGCGGAAAACGATTATAAAGTAAATCTGAAAACCGAGATTATGATTGAGGACCTTTATGATAAGGTAAACGCAATTCTTGCAAAACAGACTGCAATCGAAAAACAATTACACGAAAATGAAATAAAAAAACAATAAAAAATATGCCGGCAGCAAAATTTGTTGCCGGCATATTTTACATATTTTCTCTTTTTGAATTGCACAGGCAGGTTATGAACTGTTTATCAAGTTCGGTAAGTTTATAGCCGTTTTTATATATCAGCACATCTTTATAAACCTTTTTATTGTCGACACATTTTTTCTGAATCAAGTCGTATTTGCTGCGTATGTCCGACGGTGTAGGCGACACCCACATAAAAGTCTGGATATTTTTAGAAAGCAAATCAAACTGACTTGCCCTTTCAAAAATATAAATTCGGCGTCCTATGTTATCGGGCAGCTCTTCTTTAATAACCTTAGACATAGGAAGTGACGGAACATACGGGTCGGCGTGGGCAATTTCAATCTGCCCTCTTAAATCATCAAAAGTTACGTTGTCTTTATCGGCAAGCGGACTTTTTTTGCTCATAAGCAACTGATACGTAAATTCCGAAACCATTTCATAGCACAAATCTTTTTCATCAAGCATCGATTTAAAAAACTTATCATAGTTTTCAGCGTATCTTATAATTCCGAGACGGTATTCACGGTCTAAAATATTGTTTATCACACGCTGTGAGTTTGTTTCTTTATAAAATATTTCGGCGTCATCGGTTGTAAGAAGTTTTGAAAATTCAACAAACGCATCTGAAATGTAACTTGCCCGCGGCACCGAAATTGAAAATTTTTGTTTTGGCTTGCCGCTGTTTTTGTAAAAATTTTCGACATCGTCAATCTGCTTTAAAATAGATTTTGCAAAAGTCATAAATTTTTCGCCTTCGGGTGTAAGCGTAACGCCCTTTGCGGTTCTGTTAAAAATTGTAATGCCGAGGTTTGACTCGAGTTCTTTAATAGAACGGCTTATATTAGGTGCTGCAACAAGCAGCGTTTCGGAAGCTTTGTTAAGTGAGCCCACCCGTGCTACTTCTACCGCATATTTCATATGCAATAAATTCATAAAACACCGCCTTATATATTAGTTAATGTATTATAAGCAATATCAAAAGCCTGTTTTGATATATCACATTCAAGCAAATAAACAGGTGTACTTTCAATCAAATTGCCTAAAAGCGACAGCGTACGGTTCAGGGCATTTTCATTCTTGGGCAAATACACCTGACGCATAAGATATTTGACCGCTGTTTTATTATCAAGTTTTACCATATTATTTATCTTTGACTGTTTGAGTATGCAAACGGCGTTTAGCGGTGCGCTGCGATTTTTGTGCAGACCTTCTTTGCCGCACCAGGGGGTTCCGAAAACCGTGCAGCCTGCATTGTTTGGACACCTGATTACAGGTTTATCGCCGTTAACTATGTCAACCCTGTCGCCTAAATATTTTTTCCATAAATTTATGTGAGTTGTTTTCCCTGTTCCGCTGGGCGCCGTAAATATATAGCCGTTTTTATCGCAGGTAATAGCCGCACCGTGAAATACAAAACAATTAAAATCTGGCAGTTTTTCGGCAACGTTTCGGTATATGCAAAGGCTTTCGCAAACCTCTGCAGATGCCGATGGCACAGAAGCATTTTCAGACTCAATTTCTTTGTCCGACGTGCTTACATAAATATCCGTATCGGCTTGGTTTTCAATTATATACTGCCTGCAAAAGCGGTTCATAAAATCGTATTTATACTCTATATTTATTTTAAGCCCCGCAATTGAAATGTTAATATTTTTCGGCATAGCGGCACCTATTCGGCAAAACGCACGGTGCAACCCAACGCCGACTGACACTCGTTAAGCCCAGCCGCTACCGTTGCCTTAGTGCGCAAATATGACGCTTTTGCCTTTGCAAGAGTTGTTGCGTCAAAGCCGTAATTATCTGCCATACTTTCGGTTTCAAGTGGATACATAGTATACTGGTATCCGCTTCCGCCCCTATATTTATTTACCCATGTAGGTATTACATCCACGCCCGAAAGCACTGTTGCGCCGTCCTCATATTTTTTGAATGTGTAGTAAAACAGCACTCCGTCTTCGGTGTGACCTGTTGTGCATTCGGGATTCATTATTTCCTGACGCTGGTTTGAAATAGCATTGCCCATTGAATATATGCAAACGGTTGTATTCTGGCTGTCTTCGGAATGAATAAGTTCGACCGGCTGAACAACGTGCGGATGACCGCCGACTATCACATTAACGCCCATATTACACAGTTTTTGTGCAATGGATTTTTGCCACGTATTGGCTTTAAGCTGATATTCCTCGCCCCAGTGCATATAAAACACAACTACATCTGCACCGTTTTGCTCCATCTGAGTTATAACCGTCTGTGCTTCGGCATAAAACTCATTTATGCGGTCATAGTTAAACGAATTGATCAAACTTTTGGCTTCTGCTGCGACTGTGTTGCCGTTTATTGATTTTTGACCCGCTGCCGATTTATTTTCATAAGTGTAAGCCGCAATGCCGATTTTAATGCCGTTTACGTTTTTTACGGTATATGTAGGGTCGGACGCAGTTTCCTTTGTGCCTATAAAATCTATGCCTTTGGCTTTTAACTGCGAAACTGTACGTTTAAGTCCGTGCAGACCAGTGTCATAACAGTGGTTGTTGGTTGTTGTCAAAAATTTTATTCCGCTTGCTTTTATTGTATCGAGAAGGCTGTCCGGTGAGTTGAATGCCGGATATCCTGAATACGCGCCGGATTCACTGCCGCCTAAAGTTACCTCCAAATTAGCCGTAGAAAGATCTGCCGCTTTAAAATACTTTTCGGTTTCTTTAAAAAATGCCGAAAAATCATAGCCGCCGTCTGCGGTTTTTGCGCCGTCGAGCACTGTGCTGTGCAAAATAATATCACCCGTGTTTACAACAGTTGCGCTTGACACAACCTTGCCCGACTTTTCAGTCACATAGTTTTTGCGCGTGCTTTTATGCGCCGGTGTGACACTTGAGTTTGAAGCGACCGATGGGCTTTGTTTGCTTGAATCGCTTACCTCGCTTGTTTCAGACGACGGAGCGTCACTGCTTTTCGGAATATCGGGTATAATGCTTGTATAACCCGAAGAGTTTGAAGATAGGTTGCCGTCGGACTTTACATTTTTTACAATTGCCCTTATAAGCAAACACAGCAACATAGTGCAAACCGCAACAAGAACAGCGGTACCTGCAAGAAAAATGCGCCGGCGCATTATTGCCTTTTGTCTTTTTGTTCTTTCCTTCATATTATCACCTGAATAAACATCCTCGGCAAAAATGCCGCTTTTAATGTGTGTAACCTTAATATTTGACGCTGAATACCTATATATAATATAATATATTCCGCAAAAAATCAATATCGGAGTAGAATACTCTTGTATTTGTAAAAAAAATATAGTAAAATGTATAGTGAAAATATAAACGTTTTTTAAACTGCTATTTAACGGAGGTATTAAAGTATGTCAAGATTAGAAGAAGCAAAAAAACAATATGCGGCACTTGGCGTTGATGTTGACGCTGCTATTGAAATACTGAAAAAGCAGCCTGTATCGTTGCACTGCTGGCAGGGCGACGATGTTAAAGGTTTTGATCAGGACGGTCCGCTTACAGGCGGCATACAAACAACAGGCAATTACCCCGGTAAGGCACGCACCCCCGAAGAACTTATGGCAGATATGGATAAGGTTATTTCGCTTTGCCCAGGTATGAAAAAAATAAATGTTCACGCCTGCTATGCGATTTTTGAAGACGGTGAATTTGCCGACCGTGACAAACTTGAACCTAAACACTTTAAAAAATGGGTAGAGTTCGCCAAAAAACACGGCGTTGGTCTTGATTTCAACCCGACATTCTTTTCGCATCCTATGGCAAACAGCGGTCTTACACTTTCAAGTCCCGATAGATCGATCCGTGACTTCTGGATCGCCCACGGCAAGGCTTGTATCCGTATTTCGCAGTATTTTGCCGAAGAAACAGGCATACCCTGTGTTATGAACATTTGGACAGGTGACGGTTTTAAAGATATTCCTGCAGACAGAATGGGTCCGCGTATGCGTTACAAAGACTCTATCGAGCAAATTTTATCGGAACCTTTTGATAAGGCAATGGTTAAACCTTGTGTAGAATCAAAGGTATTCGGTATAGGTGTTGAGGCCTACACGGTAGGTTCGGCAGAATTTTCTCTTACATTTGCCGCCACTCATAACGGTTGCCTGCCGCTTATGGATAACGGTCACTACCACCCGACCGAAGTTGTATCTGATAAGATACCTGCATTACTTACATTCTTCCCCGAGATTGCGTTACATATAACTCGTCCTATACGTTGGGATTCCGACCACGTTGTGCTTTTTGATGATGAAACAAGAGAAATGGCTAAAGAGATTGTGCGCTGCGACGCTTTTGACAGGGTTTATATGGCGCTTGACTATTTTGACGCGAGCATTAACCGTATCTCGGCTTGGACAGTTGGTTTCAGAAGCTGGCAAAAAGCATTGCTTATGGCGTTGCTGACCCCTAATGCCGCACTCAAGGATTTGCAGGATAAGGGCGAATTTACCGAACTTATGGTAAGAAATGAAGAACTTAAAACTTTACCTTTCGGCGACATCTGGAACTATTACTGCGAATGTTGCGGTGTACCTGCCGACGGCGAATGGTTTGAAAAAGTTAAAGAATATGAAAAAGACGTTCTTTCTAAGCGAGTATAATTCAAGATTTAAAAACCAAGTCATATACATACCGATAACTGAATTTTAAATTTACAAAAAACCGAACTCATCAACTCAAATGTTGATGAGTTCGGTTTTTTTATTACTTATCAGTGGCTGATTTTCGGTTTGCAATACAGCCGTAAATTTTATTAACTATAAACACCGCAAGTATGCCGTCTGCTATACCGAGCACCAAGCCGCCCAAAACATCGGTCGGATAGTGCATATAAAGGTACATTCTTGAAAACGCAGTAAGAATTGCAACCACTATTGCCGCAACACCCCATTTTTTGTCGTTTGCAAAAATGGCAATCGCACTCTCCATAGCACAACGTGAATGCCCTGACGGAAATGAAAAACTTGTAAGTTTTCTGATAATTACATTTGCGTCGGGATTAACGGTATACGGGCGTGGGCGCGCTACCACGTTTTTTAAAACAATATTGCCAAAGACTTCGCCTAAAATAAGCGCAGCGCCTAGGCATACGCCCGTTTTACGGGTCTTTTTAAAACAAAGCAAAACAACCGCAAGTATTATCCAGAAAATACCTTTATCCGAAAGCGATGTTATGCCGATAAAAAACACGTCAAGAAACTTGCATGAAAACGTATTATGTATAAAGTCAAGAATTTTTATTTCAAATTCATTCATACAGCTACCTGCTTATTGTTTAACAAACAGCGGAAGTTTTTCAAGATAAATAAAGTCATCACGGTTTGCAGCATCGCCTTCTGCCAAAAACGCACACGCGCCCGCTTCAATGCCGCCTGCCTCTTTTACAAGCTCACGCACTGCAGCAAGCGATTCGCCTGTACTTATAACATCGTCTATAATAAGCACACGTTTGCCGTTTATCATATCAACCTCGGATTCGCCGAGATACATATGCTGTTCACTTTTTGTTGTTATCGATGTAACCGAAACTTCAAGCGGATTGCGCATATAAACCTTAACTCCTTTGCGTGCCACTATGTAAGGCTTGCCGCTCTGACGTGCCATTTCATAAGCCATAGGTATGGACTTTGCCTCAGGTGTAATGATTACATCAAAATCCGGAACTCTTTTAAGCAGCTCTTTACATCCGGCAATGGTAAGTTCTACATCGCCGAAAATTATAAACGCCGCTATATCAACGCTGTCACTTACCGGAAATTTTTCAAGTTTGCGCTCAAGACCTGCTATTTTCATTGTATAATATTCTGCCATAGTTATATCCTCCAATAAAGTTATATTTGGTATTGCATCAACCCGGAGGCCACTGCAAATATCTGCGTGCAAGCATATGGAAATGCAAATGACCCACCGTTTGACCGCCGTCTTTACCGCAATTTGTAACTACGCGAAATCCATCTGCAAGATTTTCCTGCTTGGCTATTTTGGCTACAGCCTCAAAGATTTTTGCAATCAAATCGCTGTTCTGTCCGGTAATTTCAGCCGCAGAAGATATATGTTTTTTAGGCACTATAACCGCGTGAAACGGGGCCTGTGGGTCAATATCCGCGAAGGCATAAACATTTTCGTCTTCATAAATCTCAGTGCTTGGTACTTCGCCCGATATTATTTTACAAAACAAACAATCTTTCATACTATTTCACCATACCTGAAACTATCTGACAAACTGCGTCAAGCGCCGCCTGCGCCTTGTCGCACTCTTTTCCGCCCGCCATAGCGCTGTCGGGCTTGCCGCCGCCGTTGCCGCCTGCAATCTGCGCCACGGCCTTAACAATATTGCCGGCGTGCGCACCTCTTGCTATTGCCCGCTTGCCTGCACCTGCGCAAAAAGTAAGTTTTTCACCGTTGACCGATGCAAACACCGCAACAACATCATCATTTTCAGCCTTTATTGTGTCGGTCATTTTGCGAAGTTCATCTGCAGAAGTCGAATCAAACTCGGCAACTGCAACTTTTACACCGTTTACATCAACAGCCGATGTTAAAATGCCGTTTATCTTGTTTGAAGCAAGTTTTGCCTCTAAAGACTCTATCTTTTTAGAATCGTCCTTTGCCTGTTTTACAAAAGCAGCCGCCTTGCCCGGAATATCCTCAATATTACTTGATTTAAGCGATGCTGCCGCCGTATCAAGCAATGATTTGTAGTGATTTATAAGATTTATGACGTTAAGACCGGTATATGCTTCAATTCGGCGCGTACCTGCAGCAATACCGTTTTCAGACACAATTCTGAAAAGTCCTATCTTTGCAGTGTTATCAACGTGTGTGCCGCCGCAGAGTTCAACCGAAAAATCACCTGCTTTAACAACGCGAACAATGCTGCCGTATTTTTCGCCGAACAGCGCCATAGCGCCCATAGCGCGCGCCTCATCAATAGGCATTTCGCGGTTTTCAACCGTTATGCCGTCAAGAATTGCATTATTTACAAGCGCTTCTACCTTTTGAATTTCATCGGCTGTAAGGGCAGAAAAATGCGTAAAATCAAAGCGAACTGCTTTTTCATTTACAAGTTGACCTGCCTGTTCAACATGAGTGCCCAAAACTTTGCGAAGAGCTGCCTGCAAAAGGTGAGCCGCAGTATGATTACGCCGTATTGCTTCGCGGCGCGCCGTATCTATTTTTACATCTACCGTGTCGCCTACCGAAATCTCACCGCAAACAACTTCACCGATATGCGTAAATATGCCGTGAGCGGTTTTTTTGGTATCCGATACGCTGAATCCACCGATGTTTCCGCTATCGCCGGCCTGACCGCCGCTTTCGGCATAAAAGACGGTTTTGTCAAGTACCAATATTGCCTTTTGACCGGCGTTTGCCGACGATACGTGCTCGCCTTCAACAACTATGTCAAGCACGGTAGCAGTACACTCGTTTTGTGTGTATCCCAAAAACTCAGTGGGCAAAATGTTTTCAAAACTTATGCCGTTGCTGCTCCAGCTTTCGCCGTCACTTGCTTTGCGCGCGTTTCTTGCTGTTTCACGCTGTTTTTGCATAAGGTTATTAAACTCTTCCTCATCAACTTCTATACCCTTTTCAGCCAAAATATCACGGGTAAGGTCAAACGGGAAACCGTAAGTATCATAAAGTTTGAACGCATCGGCACCAGACAATTTTTCGCCTTTTTCGGTAAGTCCGTTTAAAATTGCAATGCCCTGATCTATTGTTTTTGAAAAACTTGCTTCTTCATTTGAGATTACCTTTTCGATAAGTTCCTGTTTTTCAAGAAGTTCGGGGTAGCCTGCGGCGTTTTCTTTTATAACAGCGTCAACCATTTCTACAAGGAAGGGGCGGTTAATGCCTATAAGTCTGCCGTGTCTTGCGGCGCGGCGTATAAGGCGGCGAAGTACATATCCCCTGCCCTCATTTGACGGGATAATACCGTCGCTTATCATAAATGTTGACGCACGCGCGTGATCTGTGATTGCACGTATTGATATATCGGTTTTATGATCTTTTCCGTATTCTTTGCCTGATATTTTGCAAACGGTATCAAGAATGTTGCGAATGGTGTCAACCTCAAACATATTGTCAACACCCTGTATAACGCAAGCCAAGCGTTCAAGACCCATACCTGTATCAATGTTTTTATGTTCAAGTTCGGTATAAGTACCGTCGCCCATATTGTTAAACTGTGAAAAAACGTTGTTCCATATTTCCATATATCTGTCGCATTCGCAACCCGGTTTGCAATCGGGTGAGCCGCAACCGTATTTTTCACCGCGGTCAAAATATATTTCACTGCACGGACCGCAGGGACCTGTTCCGTGCTCCCAGAAATTGTCCTCTTTTCCGAGCCGCACAATGCGCTCCTCAGGCACACCTATAACATCGCGCCAAATGGCATACGCCTCATCGTCCTGCTCATAAACCGAGGGCCAAAGCAGATCTGCGGGTATTTCAAGTTCTTTTGTTAAAAACTCCCATGCCCACGGAATAGCCTCATTTTTAAAATAATCGCCGAAAGAAAAATTACCGAGCATTTCAAAGTATGTTCCGTGGCGCGCAGTTATGCCGACACGCTCAAGATCGGGCGTGCGGATACACTTTTGACAGGTTGTAACACGCTTGCTCGGCGGTGTTACCTCACCTGTGAAATACTTTTTCATAGGCGCCATACCCGAATTTATAAGCAACAGCGATTTGTCATTATTGGGAACCAAAGAAAAACTGCCCAGACGCAAATGACCCTTTGATTCAAAAAATGACAAATATCTTTCACGAAGTTCGTTAAGCGACATCCATTTCATAGTTTTTACTTCCCTTAAAATTCAAATAAAAATACACAATGATTATATACCCGATACCTGATTTTGTCAACGCTATGTTATTTAAAAATGCCTGATTTCAAACAAAACAAGCGACATTGCAAAAGCAACATCGCTTACTTGTATCAAAAATTAAAAGCGCAACTTGTTTCAAGGTGTTTCAAATCATATAAAACCGTTTATTTATGAAAAAATTTTCGTTTAACTCTGCCCAAAAACGGTCTGATTTTAACCTTCCACAGCCATCTCACGGGATAAAAAAACTTAGTGACTTTAACATAAATTTTGTACGGTGCCGATGTTTTGCAGTCTATGTGTTTTCCGTTTCGGTATATAGAGGTCATAACCCCGACAACGTTGTCGGGGTTTACATATTCTTTTGTATAGGTGTTGTCACCGCGCGTTACATAAATGCCGTCGGCTGTAACATCAATAATTCTGTGAAGCACTAAATTTTTATGCCCGTAACTTTTATATAAAGGCACGTCGTCTTTTTTTAGCGGATGACATACGTGTTCGACCGTTACAATATCCTTATGTGTGCGAAGCAGCGGAAACATACTGTTACCTGCAGTCAAAAAAGCGGCTGACGGCGAGTCTTTTAACAGTTTTTCGGCAGAATTTATGTTTTCGGTCTTCATACTAAAAGCTCTGCCGCCTTTAATTTTTCTATAAGTTCGTCAACGCTTTCTGCCGCGGCTTCTGCCGTAGCGTCGGGATACTCTTTCATAAGTTTATTTATAATTTCTTCACGCGTGATGTCATTTTTAAGGGTTTTAAATATAAATGCACCCGTTTCATTCAACTTGATATATCCGTTAAAACGCCCGTTTGTATCACCCACGGATACGGCAACCGTTTCGCCTGCCACGTTATTAACGGTAAATCTGTATTTAAGTTTCATAATAATCTCCGTTCATAAATCTTTTTACAAATCATCGCTGTTGTCAAAAATATCATCGCTTATTTTAAATCCGCCCGATATTTCATTGTTTTGCGTTTGGATGGGGATATCATCAATATCATCCAAAATATTTTTTAAAGGCTCCGTTTCCTGTTTGCCGTATTTTAAAACCGCATCGGCAATATCATCGGCGCGCCACTGCTCAAGCAGACTGTTGCCTTCGGGATAAACGGTATTTGACTGATGTTTTTTAATATATGCGGCAGATATTATAATATAAAGTATAAACAAAACCGCTGCCGAAAGCGTTATATAAATACCTGTATAAAGCCCTGTGTTGCGGTAGTTAAAGCGTATTACCGATTCACCTGCGTCTACCGCCACCGCCATAAAGCCCTTGTTTACCTTTTCTATCTCAATCGCTTTGCCGTTTACCGTAGCGGTAAATCCGCTGTCATAAGGCACCGAAAAGAAAACAAGGGACTTGTCTGTTCTTTTTACGGTAGCGGTAAATCCTGTGTTATCGATTTTAAAACTGTCTGCCGAAGTTTTTCGCAGTTCGGCGGAGTCTGCCGCCATTGCTTCATCGGTAAAAATCAACGGTGAACTTATATCGCCCGAACTTTGAAGTCCGCCGTTTTTGGCATCCTCTATGTTTGTCATATAATCGCCGTATTTTTTTATTTGTTCATCGGTAAGCAATATAGCTTTAAGCATAAGCCTTGAACGCAGATCCTCGCTGTAAGAATCGCAAAATTCCTCACTCATATAACAGTTATATGAAAATCCGTACGGAACGTAATTTTCATTTTCATATATATAGTAACTTCCGCTCGTTTTAATATATTTGTAATCCGGCATAAGTGTTTCGCCGTTTTTATCGACAAAACTTTCGCCGTAAGTAGGATTAAGCAAATATTTGACCGACAGCAGCGGACGTATTGCGGCAAGGTTCGTATCGGGTCTGCTTGCAACCGACCTTTCGACGCCTATATATTCATAAAACTCCATAATAGATGGTGACACCACCGAATGGAAGGCATTGATAGTAGGATAACCTAAATACATACCCGTATTGTCAACGCCGTCGTACACATCTATTCTGAAATTTGTGTCGTCGTCAAGATACACTTCGCCCTCGATAAGCGAGTCAATCATAACGCTTTTTTCATCGTAAGAGTGCGTACGGCCTGTTGCTATAAATATGTTGCCGTAAATTGCCGATATTACACATACACAGGCTATGGCACTGCGATAAAATTTTGTTTGGTCGGTCTTTAAAAGGTTAAGCAGCGGTTTTTGAATTGCCAGACAGATAAGTGCGATAAGACACGTTATCCAGAAACGCAATATATATGTGCCGTCCTCACTTTGTGTATAAAGTCCGAAAATGAGTTTGTCATCAACCTTTTGCGGAAAAAATCCGATAACCAAAACAAACGTAAGGGTTATTGCGGTATTCCACTTAAATCCCGACGACCAGTCCACCGATCTGTCTTCGGTAAGCATTGCGGTTGCAAGACACATCATAAGCACCGGCATATAAAACCAACGCGCGTAGTACGAAGTGTTAAAAGCATAAAAAGCGCTGTTCAGTACAGGCACCATAGCGCAAAGAACGCATATTCCCAAAACACGTTTAAGCCAATTTTTCCGGCGTGTTTTAAACCATACAAAAAATCCTGTCATACCGAAAACCGGCAGCCAACCGCCGAGTGACGACCATTTTACATTGGCACCGGGGAAAAATACCGGACGCGCCGGCAGATCGGGCGGAAAGAAAAAGCATTCTATAACGTTGAGATATATCTGCTCTTTGCCGTACATAATGCCGTTCCAGCCGATGAGTATGCTTGTTATTCTTGAATTTCCGATAATTGCGTTGATTGCCGGCACAAGCAAAGCCGCCGCCAAAGCAAGCCCTATAACCGCCTCAAACGCAAGCACGATAAAACGCGAAAATTTTATTTTCACGGCACCTGTGCAAAGACGCACAAAAAAGTATATAACACAAAAAACAACCATACCGAAAAAGAAAAAATAATTTACAATGGCGCAAAATGCCACCGTTACGGCGAAAACGCCGCGCCTGTTCTCGGTAATAAGCAGTTCCAAAGCAAGCAACAGCAGCGGAAACGCAATTATCGCCTCATGAAAATGGTTAAAAAATATATTGTAGACCGAAAATCCTGAAAAAGCGTATAATAGTCCGCCGAGTGACGCCGCGTATGCGGTTTTTGTAAAACGGCGTATATACAAATAAGCCGTGAGTGCCGCAAAGGCAAATTTAAAAATAAGCAGCGGCCCCATAAGATACGGCACAAAACTGTTCGGAAAAATCAGCGTAAACCAGAAAAATGGACTGCCCAGCAGATAAAAAGCGTATGAACCCACAAAATCCGAGCCTAAATCGGTATACCAGTTCCAATTTACGTTGCCCTCTCTTACGGCTTTATGGCACATTTGGTAAAAAGGTATTTGCTGAACGTTAAAATCACCGAAAAACGTAAAATACCCCTCGGTTAAAACTATATACGGTACAAACAGGCAGGCAGCAACGCCGAGCGCCAGCAAAAACGTAAACATCTTTTTTTCTTTTTGAGGTCTGAGCAGAGTATGTTTGGCACACGAAAATGTCATAAAAAAGCATTACCTCCCGTTTGTAAATATTTAATATTGATATTATACCAAATAATGTTATAATATTCAACAAGGAAGTGATAAACTTGTCAAGTCATTTTTACGCTATGTTATCAAGAATGAAAAATATATACCGCTGGGGCCTTATGCGCAACTCAAAGCAGGAAAATTTGAGCGAACACAGTCTTGAAGTCGCATTTATTGCCCATGCACTTGCCATTTTGCGCAACCGTCGCTTCGGGGGCGACATAAACGCCGAAAAAGTTGCCGTTGCCGCTATGTTTCACGACACATCGGAAATTATTACCGGCGATATGCCTACGCCGATAAAATATTACAATGCCGATATCAAAAATGTGTATAAAGAGATTGAACGTACTGCGCAGAACCGACTTACAGAACTTTTACCCGAAGATATGCGAAGCGATTTTTATGACATTTACAACCCCGATAAAGAAACCGAAAAACTTGTAAAAGCGGCCGATAAAATTTCGGCGCTTATTAAATGTATTGAAGAGAAAAACAGCGGCAACCGCGAGTTTATCTCTGCTGAAAAATCCACACTTGCTTCAATAAAAGAAATGAATCTTCCCGAAGCAGATATG
>CAKSDJ010000004.1 GCA_934445015.1 uncultured Eubacteriales bacterium
CCGGCGCTGTTAAGCGTTGTGCTCAGTGCTAAGTATGCAAGCTGATCGGGCGTTTCAATTATGTACGGATCTGACTTAGTGCCTGAACCGCTTTCAAATCCTGTTGCCTTTGTGCCGTCCCAAGAATCTGCAACTTCGGCAATTGATACTGTGTATCCGCAGTCACAAACCTTTTTCATCGCAACAACATCTTCAACAAAATTGTGCGTTTCTGTCATGCTTTTTCCGCAATCGGAGCAAACTACTTTATGTGTTGCAGCATCATTTTGTGTAAGAGAAAGTTTATGATTTATTCTTAAATCGGGGTATTCGCCGTCAAAAGCAATGAGTTTTGACCAATCAAGTTCGGTCATATTTGCTTTTGCGGACGCGCCCTTCATACTATCGGCGCCAACCGTTTTGATGCCGGTGTATTTTGCATCTACTGTCTGATCGGTGTAGATGCCTGAATAGTCGCCGGGTTGATTGCACTTTGTACCGATTGTTCTTGCAGAGCCTTCAGACACTACCGAATAAGGCAAAGTGCCGATAGATACGGAACTTCTGATCGTCACAGATGAACCGTAGTTTGATGATGTGCCTATGAATCCGCCCGTAATATCGGTTGCGGCTGTAATATTATTTTTTACCAGGCAGTTCGAAATCACACCGCCGTTGTGAACTACGGTGCCTATCAATGCACCCGATGTTCTGTTGCATACGGAATTTGCATTTCCGTTATCCGAAATATAGCAGTTCTCTACCACACAACTCTCAAGATTGACTGTGTTGCCGGGAGAGCCGTTTGCAAAACCGATAATACCGCCCGAATAATGATAACCGCTTATGAACGAATTCATAACAGTTACATTTTTGACTGTACAGCTTTTATCGGAGTTATTAGTATTCAAGCTCGTGAACAGGCCGCAATATCCGTCTTTTGAATAAAGATTGTATATTATCGCGCCGTTACCGTCAAAATTACCGCTGAATTTTGCGCTGTCTGACTTCCAGTTGTGATCTGAATTCTTTGCGGCAAGTTTTACATCGCCTACAGTAGAATCGAGCGTTATATCGCTCATACCGTTCATATTGAATACCGCATTTTCTACAACTTTGTAATACTTGCCTGCGCTGTCAAGCGTTGTGCTCAGCGCTAAGTATGCAAGCTGCTCGGCATTGGCAATTATGTACGGATCCGCCTGTGTGCCCGAACCGCCGGCAAAAGCGTTTGCCTGTGTTCCGTCCCAAGTGTCGGTAACGGCAACGGCGGCACCTGCAGTTAAGTTTGTGCCGGTAACTGCCGTAAAAACAGATACCGCAACAACCGCAAATGCAAGAGCAACGCTTAATAAGTGTTTACTGATTTTTGATACGTTGTTTTTCATAAAAAACTCCCTTTCCGTATATACTCAACCCATCGTATATAGGCTATTATTCGATTTTATTATAGCGACAATACATCTTTCGGTCAAGCGATTACGACAACAGAATATTTTATATTAAATTTATTCAAAACTTACAATAAATTTCGAACAAGCAATGCAAATATTTGCTTGTTTGACGAAAGTTTCGCTTGAATATCACCCTAATATAATGTATAATGTTTTTGATTACTTTTGTAAATATATATGTGTGCAATTATGATTAACATTTTGTTTACAAATTAAATAAATTTGTCTGATAAGATAAATTGAAAACTTTATCGCAAAAAGGAGTAGTAAAAATGATTGAAGTTACAGGCCTCAGCAAAAGGTACGGTAATTACCTTGCGGTTAAAAACGTAAGTTTTTCAATCGAAAAAGGTGAAATTGTCGGTTTTTTGGGCCCTAACGGTGCCGGTAAATCCACAATAATGAACATACTTACGGGTTATCTTTCGCTGACACGCGGCAAAGTTACCATCGACGGGTTCGACATTACCGAAGACCCCGAAAAGGCAAAACGCCGCATAGGATATTTGCCTGAGATCCCACCGCTTTATACGGATATGAAGGTGCGTGAGTATCTTAACTTTGTCTATGACCTTAAAAAAGTTAAATTTCCCAAAAAGCCGCATATTGATGAGATAATGCGTCTTGTAAGAATTGACAATGTTCAAAACAGACTTATTTCAAACCTTTCAAAAGGTTATCGTCAACGCGTAGGTTTTGCTCAGGCGCTTATAGGCAATCCGGATGTACTTATACTTGACGAGCCTACCGTAGGACTTGACCCGCAGCAAATAATCGAGATACGAAATCTGATTGCAAAATTGGGCAAAAATCACACTATTATTTTATCATCTCATATACTCTCCGAAATACAGGCAGTCTGCGACAGAATAATTATCATAAACTACGGTGAAATAATCGCCGATGATTTGCAGGACAATCTGTCGGATAAACTTTCTGTTGACAAAAATCTTGTTGTGCGCGTTGTATGCGACGCGCAGGATATGCTTTCTGCACTGAAATCGGTTAAGGGCGTAAAAAGTGTTACGCTTCTCGGCAAAAAAGAAAACGGTGCATATGATTTTGAAATTGTACCCGAAGACGGAGCCGATATTCGCGCTGCTGTTTCGGCAAGAATTGCCGAACGCAAAAAACCGTTACTTTCGCTTACGAGCAACAGTTTATCGCTTGAGCAAATGTTTTTGAAATTAACGCAAGCCCCGAACAACGACGAGGCACGACGTATGTTAGGTATTAAAAACGAAGACATTATAAGCGATAAAGACAGTGTCGACGCAGACACTGCAAATGAAACGGAAAACACACCGAAGGAGGAAAACGAATAATGATTGCTGTATTTAAACGAGAATTCAGGTCGTATTTTACAAACCCTCTCGGCTATATTATCCTTGCTTTATCTTACGCATTTTTAGGTAATTTTTTTGCGGAATATTATGCTGCAGGTGCGCCGTATGTTGAATTTGTGGTGCTGGGTATAGCGCAGATTTTGCTTTTTATTATTCCGGCTATTACGATGCGGCTTTTCAGTGAAGAGAGCCGTCAGAAGACAAACCAGATATTACTTACTTCGCCGGTTAAGCCGATAGGCATAGTAATGGGTAAATTTTTAGCATCTATGTCGCTTTATGCTATTTGCTTTGCGCCTACAATCATTTATCAGATAATAGTTGCGTCGCACGTATCGGTAAACCTTTTTTATTACATATATTCACTTATAGGTATTCTGCTTTTCGGTGCCGCGCTGATATCGGTCGGTATGTTTATTTCTTCGCTCACCGAGAGTCCGGCTTTGGCAATTACGTTTTCTATCATTATAGATATATTCATTTTGTTTTCGGGCAGCATAGCAAACAGCATAAATATGCCGTCTTCAAACACGTGGTACTCAAAACTGTGGTCCCTTGTTTTGTCGCTCATTGTAAAACTGCTCAACGGTTTGGATTTTGTAAGTGTTCTTGACAGTTTCGGCAATCAGGCGTTTGTTGTTAAAGACGTTGTGTTCTTTATAAGCATTGCGGCGGCATTTATATTCTTGACCGAACGTTCGCTTGAGAAGAGAAGATGGTCGTAATGAGGAGGTACAAAACTATGAAAAAAGAAGATAAAAGTTTAATTGAATCCTCTGACAACACCGAACTTACAGTTAAAGAGGTTAAGAAGAATAAGAAAATGAAAAAACCTAAAAACAAAAAAGTCAAGAACGAAATGTTGTTGAAAAAAGGCAGTTATTCTATTGCGATTACAGCTATTGTTCTTGTAGGTCTTATAGTTTTCAATTGGCTTGTAGGAGTGCTTTCAGACCGTTTTAATCTTGAAGTCGATATGACAAGCGATAAAAAGAATTCTATAAGTGAAGAAAATGTTGAATATTTAAAATCAATCAAAGATGAGGTTAATATAACCGTCTGCGGAAAAGAAGAGGGTTTTGCGGAAAACATGGCTTATTATGCTCAAAGGGCTCTTTATGTATCCGCCAATTCAGAGTACTTTGAGCAAACTGTAAACCTAATAAAAAAATATCCGGCATACAATGATAGAATAAAAGTACAGTATATTGATATGCAGTCTACTGAATATACTGCAATTACATCAAACTATCCTACTTATGACCTTACATTTGGAGATTTGATAGTATCAAGTACCATCAATGGTAAAGAGCGTGTAAGGGTTTTAACATTCGATGATATTTATGTATTGGGACAGGATTCAAGTTCATCTTATTCGTCTTATTCATCTGTCACAGCTAACAGACTTGAAACGTCTCTTACAAGTGCCATTGCTTATGTTACAAGCACAGAAATCAAAAAAGCGGCGCTTTTGACCGGTCACAGCAACAACAGTTATGCCGACGCGTATACAGAATTGCTTACCATAAACAATTATGAAATTACCGAAATTTCCGATTCAATTATATCTGAAATTTCAAATGAGTACGATGTTATAATTGTTTCGGCACCGTCAATTGATTTTTTGGGCTCGGAACTTGATGCTATATCTGAATTCCTTGATAACGACGGAAAATTAAACAAAGGCCTGATGTTTTTTGCCGATGCTACCTGCCCTTCACTTCCGAATTTCTATTCATTCCTGCAGCAGTGGGGCATCTCGGTAGGCGAAGGAATACTGTTCGAAAAGAACGAAAATAATTATATAAATAAAAAATCAACAATTGGCATATATAAAACCCAACTTGAGGATGACGACATAAACGAGAGCATTGACACGGTAATTGCCGATTATAACGTTCCTATGAATGTTTGCGAAACATCATCAACCAAGAGAACCTCAAAAGCTTTAATGCAAACGCTTAATTCGGTATTTGTTGCCCCCGTAGGTTCTTCAAACGATTATACCAGTTCGGATACAAAGCAGTTTGACAGCGTAATTCAGTCTGAAGAAGCGGTTTATGATGCAGATAACAACCGCCTCACAAGTTATATTATGGCGTTTTCAAGCGTTGAATTTGTTCAGTCTACCTGGGCTTCACAAAACAGCCTTGGCAATCAGGACATAACAATTGCCTGCACCGACCGCGCAGCACACAGAGAATCCGGAGTTAAATTCACATCAAAAGTTATTACCAATGAAAGTTTTGCCGCGGATGTGTCACAACGCAGTGTTAAAACAGTAAAGGCAATATTTGCCGTTATTATACCGATAGTTATG
The DNA here is from genome assembly GCA_934445015.1 of uncultured Eubacteriales bacterium. Classification (GTDB taxonomy): domain Bacteria; phylum Bacillota; class Clostridia; order Oscillospirales; family Acutalibacteraceae; genus UBA737. The sequence continues at coordinate 5,100 of CAKSDJ010000004.1, forward strand.
GTATCTATAGGTATTTATGTATATGTAAGGAGAAAAGATGCGCGATGAGTGATTTTCCCGAAAGCAATGATCAAAACACATCGGAAGAAAGTTTAACAGAAGAAACATCCACAAAAGAAAATGTTGCAGAAGAAACCGCTAACGAAGAAAGCACTGTTTTTTCTGCCCCTGTTGAGCATAAGGATAAAGTTCCGGCTAAAAGCGGTAAAAAACGAATTATTTCAATTATAGCCGCCTGTCTTGCAGTCTTAATACTTGCAGGCGGCACGGTAGCCATTATAAAACTTATCCCCGAAATGAAAGATGATGAAACGTCAAGTTCGGTATTTGATGATATAACCGTTGTTGAAACCGATTCAAAAGACTTTAAATCAGTAACAGTAACCAACTCAAACGGCGAATTCAAACTGATAACAAAACAAATTGAATCGACTGATGATGACGGTCAAACCGAGACTACCGACTATTGGTGTGTTGACGGTGTTGATGTCAGCAAACTCAGTAACACAACCATGAACTCAATAGTTTCGGCTGCTGCAAGCGTTACGGCAAGCCGCGAAATAACAACAAAAACTCCGTCTGAGTGCGGTTTTGACAATCCTAAAATCAAGGTGAAAGTCGAATCAGAATCACATGACCCTTACACCATTTTAGTTGGCGATGAGTCACCCGACGGGCTTGGTTCGTACCTTATGTTAGAAGGCGTAGATACCATTTATGTAGCACCGGAGACCGCATTTTCAAGTTTTGATTTTGCACTGATTGATCTTGCAGATAAAACTTCAATACCTGCGACAACATTTACATCTGATACTACTGCCAACAAAGCCGATGACGGGTCTTATGTTTACTTTGATTCAATAAAACTATCGGGTAAACTCTTTCCGGATATGATTACAATAATCAATAACCCCCAGAAAAATGATTCGTCTGAACTCGTGCAGTATTTAATTACAACACCTATGCAAAGATATGCAAACAGTGAAAATCTCACATCAATTGTGGATCTGTTTTCAAAAGAAATAACCGTTTCGGGGGCGTGTGCGTTTGATATAAACGATAAAACTCTCAGCGAATTTGGACTTGACGAACCGGATGCCGTAGTTTGTATGACAATCAACGGTGAGGCGCGCACTTTTAGAATTTCTGCCCTTGACGACGGTAACTACGCCGTGGTATATGACGGTGCAACCATGATTCGTAAAGTTGCAGCAGGTTCATTTGGATTCTTAAATTACAAATCAGAAGATCTTTACTACAAAAATGTATTTATGAACTCAATAAATGATATTAAGAGTCTTAAACTAAATGACGGCGACGGCGAAATTGAGTTTGGTATATCTTATGAAGAAGACGCAGACTCTAAAAAAACGTATCATATTACGTCAGGCGGTAAAGAAATCTCCGCATCGTATTTCCAAAGTTTTTATGCCGGTTTTGTAGGTATTCAATGTATTGATTTTTCTGTTGAACAAACAACCCAGGAACCCGAAGGCAAATTAACATTTACGTTTAATGACGGTTCTGAAACGGTAATAGAATTCTTCAGAATTAACGGCAGCGAGTGTCAATACAGTTTAAACGGTATAAGTATGGGTAAAATTCCATCGTCATCGTACAACAAGATGATTAAAAACATTAAACTTGTATCGCAGGATAAGCAACCGACCTAAATTTAAACAAAAATAAAATTAAGCCCCTTGTGTTAAACAGGGGGCTTAATTTTGCGCTTTTACCGTTTATAACAGATAAAAAATAAACGGTTTTTTTATATTTAAGATCACACTTTTATTATTTTTTTACGGCAAGGCAATAATTGACATGCTCAAATGCTTTTATTTCGGCACCTGCCTTGTCAATAACATTCTTTTGAATATCATTCGGTGTAAGCAACTCATAAATACCGAAACCGTTATTTTTTAACATACATTCAAGCTGTGAATAAGAAAAAGCCGATTTCATAGGCTCACCGCCAACCTTTGCCATCATAATTGTATTTTGTATCCGCCTTTCATTTGCTGTAAAGAAATTTTCATCCGGATAATCAAACACAATCATACTGCCGTTTGCACAAAGGTTCGAAATATCACCAAGTGTTTTATCAATTGCATCTTCCGTAAGATAATAGGTTACCCCCAGCCAGGAAAAGAAGGAACTTAAATCTTTTTTGAAACCGCTGCAAGTCAAACGTTCTGCCAAACAGTCCTTTGTAAAATCCACCGGAACAAAATATAAGTTTTCGGGTACTTGCCAACCTGCACGGGTTATGCGTTTGATTTTGTCCGCCTGCGTCAGTGGGTGATCCGCTTCAAATACCCTGCAGTTTTTCAAAAATTCTTTTTCACGAAAGGCAAACGTATCAAGACCCGCACCGAGTATGACACATTGCTTTGTTCCGTTAAACATTTCAGATTTAAGCATTTGTTCGGTATATGCCGCACGGCACAGGGGTGAAGGGGCAATATGGGTATTTACGATTTTTCGTAACAGTTCTTTAGGCTTTTGATTTTCAAAGTCGGTCTGCGGTTCAAAAAACTGTGCACCGCCGAGTATGTAACCCTGAACAGTTTCATATTCTTCCGCGGTCATAAGTTCTTTTGCTAAATAATCCCTGAACACAGGATGTTTTTCATTTTCACAATGGAAAGACCGGCTGAATGCACTCATAAGTGACGTAACGCTGCTTTTGTTATCCATATTATTTCCTTTTGCTCCTCCTTTTGGGAACAGGTGTGATTTCAGTTAAAATTTCAATAACTTTTGATGTGAGTTCGCGGTTTTCAATATCAAGTATATAATGTTCTTTGGCACCGTCATAAGGAAAATTGCGCGGTGCGTCTTTCATTATTTTTTCAAGTTCCGGAACCTCTTTGACCATGACGCAATTATCGCATACAATCAATATCGGTTTATCGTTTACGTATACAAGATACTCCCCAAACATCTTTTTATAAGTTACTCCGCTGACATTGTCTAATTGTTCTGCAACAAACTGAATGTATTCTTTAGTTGTACCCATTTTGACTCCTTTTTTCGGTATTGTGATTTTTATATCGCGTGATTTCACTTATCCCGACTATTCGGCTTGGAAATGCCCATACCTATTGCAAGGCCCGCAAGCATACCCAAAGATATGCCTATGCCTGTATCGTTGCCAAGCATAGTTCCGAACGCTGTGCCGAGGCACATTCCGAGACACATACCCTCAGTGACGTAATTGTTATCCTCGCCTTCAGCATTATTTTTCTTTGTTAAACTTCTGAAAGCAAGAATAATTAAAAGAATTCCGATTGTCAACCAGGGTGCCGCAGCACGTATGAAATTTAAAACAGTATCCATTACTCAATGAACTCAACACACATCAGTTTCATTATTACTGTTTAGTTCTGCACCGTAACGGCAGAGCAGTGATATAACTATAAACATAATGCCTAAGGCAAGGTTTGCAGAATTATCAATATACATATCGGCAGCCGCAATTTTTTCAACATTCATAAATCCGGCAATTACCCCTTCAACAATGCCTCCCAGCACTGCACAACCGGTAGGTACGGCAAGTGCCAGAATACCCAGCCGCATAAGTTCTTTTGCACCTGAAAAAGTAAACGGCGTACCTGCACTCAACTCGTTTTTAAAACAGATTTCGGCAAATTTTGAAAGCACCGCCTCACCTGCACAAACAACCGCCCAACCTGAAAGCATTGCAGTGATACTTTTTGTGTTATATCCAAGGTCATTCGATATCAGTCCGTGCAGAGTAATCCCTCCGATTTTGATTAAACCACCGTTGCCTAAACCGAGGCTCAGAATTCCTGCAGCGCAGCCGCAAAATCCGATTACCGAAAATATAAAAGCGATTTGGCTGAGTACATTCGCGGTTTTAAAAAATGTTTGAATTGTTTTAAGTGATTTCATAATAACACCCCTAATCTAAAATTTTAATTTAACACTGATTTTTGTAAAAGACACCGTCTGTGCCTTTATTGAAATCTTGCCGACTTCGTAACCGTATCCGGACAGTTCTTTTTTATAATTTAAAAAAGAATGGTCAAGCGGTACACCGGCAATTTTTTTCAACCTCACCAAAAATCAGCACAAGTTGCTGTTTGCCGCTTTTTTGTATGTAATTCCAAAGCGCATCGTATTTGCTCATAACCCCACCCCATATAAACTGCGACATAATAAATACATTTTACACCTTATATTGCCTGTTCATTGTCAGGAGAAGAAATAAGCGTAACACGCCTTGTTTTACTGCCTTTGCACACCTTTACGTTCATATATTTCAGTGCAATTTCATTGATTTCAGTAAGAAAATCTTTAAACTCATCATCGGTTAATGTAAGAGTACACATTGAAAGCATTAACATATCTTTTTTAGGTGCGGCATCGCCGCTTGCAAAATATTTTGCAAATGAGGCACAAATGCCAAGCAACGCCGACTGCACAACAGCACCGTTGGCGTCATTTGTGTCGTCAATTTCCAATGCGCCTTTGTTCAAACTGTATATACTCTCAACCGTTCCGCGAATTCTGTTTTCGCCTACTACCGTAATCACTGAATTATCACTGAGAATTTTTATATGGCGATAAAGACTTGCGCTTGAAATATCAGGCAAAAATTTTTTGATTTCTTTAACAGTGACCTTGTCATTGACCAAAAAACACTGCAAAATTCTCTGCCTTACAGAATTCATTAAAATTTCGGTAATTTCCATTTTACATCACCGTTCTCACAAACATTCTCTGTTTATATTATATTCTCAAAAATGAGAATATCAATACCTTTTTATTTTTTTATAAAAATATAAAACAAAAATCGTGCAAACGGCTGACCGTTGACACGATTTTTATTACATTTTCTATTTTATTTATCTCTTTGATTAAACAAAAATTATCGGGTACTGTTTACGATAAGTCGTAATTTATAACGTTCCTCTTCTAATTTGCTCGCCGGATGGAGCGTTGTAACAGCACCGCACAAAGACGGGTCAAAGTTATTATCTGTGCAGGCGACAATTTTATAGGTAAGCCGCGCCTTGTTTGAAATTGTATATTTGCCGTCGGTAAACCCGCATTTATCGGTGACCGCAACAAGCGTGTAATCGCTGTCATTGCCTTCTGCACGATATACGGAATAAACGGTGGCACCAACGGCTTCGCACCATCTGAGATTTACACCGTCATTTTGCCACTCTGATGTAAGGTCTGTAACAACCGGTCTTTTTTCAACCTTTTTAAAGCCGTCAATCAAATAAACAGTGTCTTTATTTGTCTCAAACGAGATAAAATCTTTATCACGCTTAACAGTTACAAGTCTACCTGTGCCTTTTTCGGTAACATTAACGTCGGATATTCCGTCGCATTTTAACACAAGTTTTTCACCCGAACCCGATTCGATTTCACAATGTTTTACTTGTCCGCCGCAATACTCGCAGGATACAGTAAAATTGCCGCGCGCCTTTAAACCCTTAAATGAAATATTTTTCCACTCATCTGGAATCGCCGGCAAAAGCGCAACCCAACCCTCATGGCTTTGGAGCAACATTTCGGTCATACCTGCGGTTGCACCGAAGTTTCCGTCTATCTGAAACGGCGGATGCACATCCCATAAATTGGGGTATGTACGCTCTCGCAGCAGAGTTTGCAACAGCAAATATGCGTGGTTGCCGTCGCCTATTCGGCTCCAGGCACAAAAACGATGCGCCAGCGCCCAACCTGTTGACTTATCGCCCCTGTATTCAAGCGTGAGTTTTGCCGCGTCAAGCCATGCAGGCGTAGCGTGGGTAACACCGCTGCCCGGCGTTACCGCTACCAGCTGTGATATATGCCTGTGCTGTGCCTCGCCTATCTCACCGTAAAAATGCTCTTCATCATACTCTTTTATCTGACCGCTGTAACCTATCTGAACAGGTCCGTATGTATTTAACTGTTCCCTTTCAAGTTCGGTGGTTTTATCACTGACACCGAGTATTTCGGCACACTTCAGATCATCGCGAGCGTTTTCATATATGAACTGTTGGTCAAAAGCGCAACCCACCGTATGATAATACTGCTGCTTTTTATGCTGCATCACCCAATCACCTGACAATATCTGTTCGGGTGAAGATGAAAAACTGCATAAATATCTGCCGTCGTAATTTTTTACGCTTTTGGTCAAAAATTTTGCCATACCGTGAATACACGGATATGAATATTCTTTAAGTACGCTTTCATCGCGTGTAAAATCGTAATAATCCCAAAACATTTTTGAGGTCATTCCGCCGGTACCGGGTCCGGAATGTGTATTGGGGCTCATCCCCTCCACCTGATACATCCAGCCGCCTGTGCCGATTATCCAACCGCATTCTCCGTCGCCTTCAACATAGTTTTCGGGGTTGGTCTGTTTTATCCAGTTTGATGCACTTACCTGTGCCTGTTTTACATAGTTTTTCCAATAGTCGGCGTATGCAGAAAAAGTTTCTGCAAGGTTTGTATTAAATGCCGGCCAATAGTTCATTTGCACGTTTATATTATGCCAAAATCCGCACGACCACGGTGATTTATCGTGAACTGTCCAAACACCCTGCAAAGATGCCGGCGGTGTACCTTTTCGGGAGCTTGAAACAAGCAAATGTCTGCCGTATGCGTAATATAATTCCTCAAGGTAAGGCTCGCTGTTGCCCTCTTTATAAGAATCAAGCAATTCATCTGTGGATCTGCCGTCATCTGTTCCGCCGAGATCAAGTTCTACCCTATTTATAAGTTCGGTATAGTCGGATACGTGGTGTTCATATAATTTATCCCATCCGAGTTTGACCGCATTGTTCAAACAATTTACAACCGCATTGTGCGGATCCTCACCGAGTGCTTTGTGGCAGCCGTTCATAAATACTTCTGGACATAGTTTATATGAGGTGTCAAGGGTATATAAAAGTATCGCTTCGGATGCGTCGCTTATACTGAGTATATTGTTTTCAAAATTTAACTTGCCGTCAGTAATAACGGCAAGCCGCGCCTCATAAATAAGTTCGCGCAAAGGCAGTGTGCCGCGCATAACAAGCACGCCGTTATCCACACTTATCTCACCGGTTCTGCCGCCTTGTTCAACAGGGCGCTCGTTAAGATACGGAATCAAAAGGCTTACGTTAAAATCTACAGTTCCGCCGTTGGCACAAATTTTATATGCAAAAACTTTATCAGGATAACTTGCAAACACCTCACGGTTTATTTTAACGCCGTTAGACTCGTATTTTGAGTATGCGACACCTGTATTAAGACAAAGACCCCGCACATAGTTATTAACGTCTGTATTTTTAAAATCTATTAAGATTTCGCCGAAATTAGTTACACCGCCGTTAGAAAAATCATTTGCAAACGTATTTGTAGTAAACTGTATCCTTTCACGCTTGTAACCGCCGAAAACGCTTGCACCGAAATAGCCGTTTCCTATCGGCAGTGAATATTTTTCCCATCCGTCATTTGTAAGTTCAGCAGGCGAAAAATATCTCATCAATAATTTTTTACTCATATGTTTACCGCCCTTATATGCACAATTTTAAGTTAATTATATATAAGCGTATAAAACTTTTCAATAAAAAAAGAAGAAACTTTTTTAAAAAGTTTCTTCTCAGTCAGTTAGATTAAATTATAAAGTTATTTTGAATAAACTTTCTTTACACCGAAAGCCATCGCCGCAAATGCAAGCATAACAACCGCAGCGTAAACAATTGTCATATCGCTTGTTTTAGGAGCGGAAGCCGAAGAATCTGCACTGCTGTCAACAAGCGGATCGGTTATAACACTGCCGTAGTTAGCACAAACTATAACAGAATTTTTAAGTTTAACGGTCATTTCTTTTTGATCAAGACCGCCTTTTATTATTTCATAATCGGTGCCCTGAACAGCCTCAACCACCTTAGTTGTTGCGGCAAGATTTAATGCGGCATTCAAAGTGATAACTCCCGAACTAACCGGAGCCGAAACACCTTCTACCGAAGAAACAACTTTGTAAACGCTCCAATTTTTAAATGCTTCGTTTTGTTTGTCATCTGCTTTAACAGTCAATGTTTTATCAACATCAACAGTGTACTCAACATCAGACTTACCTGTAAAATCAACATAATCCGCTTTTCTGATCTTTATCGTAATTTTGCCGGTAGCGGTCGGACTTTCTGCCGCAAACGCCGTTACAGAAAGACAAAATACCATAATAACGCTGAGAAGCAATGCTATTATCTTTTTCATTTTTTCAAACCTCCGTAAGAAAGTATTAAATTACACATTAAGTATTATAAACGATAACTTTCAAAAAGTAAATAGTTTTTTTAAATTTTTTTGATTTTTCTTGATACCTCAGGCATTTTGTGGTAAACTCTATATGATTTTATTTAAGGAGTAATATTGTGACTTTTAAGGAAGAAATCAGCAGACGGCGAACATTTGCCATCATATCACACCCCGACGCCGGTAAAACGACCCTTACCGAAAAATTGTTGCTTTACGGGGGTGCCATTAAAACCGCAGGTTCTGTAAAAGGCAAGGCAACCGCAAAACACGCGGTGTCCGACTGGATGGAACTCGAAAAACAGCGCGGCATTTCAATAACATCATCTGTAATGCAGTTTGAGTATGAGAGTTACTGCATAAATATTCTTGATACGCCCGGTCACCAGGACTTTTCCGAGGATACCTACCGCACACTTATGGCTGCAGACAGCGTTGTAATGGTAATTGACGCGGCAAAAGGTATAGAACCGCAAACCCGAAAGCTTTTTAAGGTAACCGCCATGCGGCACATACCTATATTTACATTTATCAACAAACTTGACCGCGAGGCGCGCGACCCGTTTGAACTTTTAGACCAACTTGAAAAGGAATTCGGAATAGGAACCTACCCTGTTAACTGGCCGATTGGCTGCGGCGCTGATTTTAAAGGCGTGTTTGACCGTGACCGCAGGCAGATTATGACATTCAATGAATTTCACCGCGGTCAGGACCGCCTTGAAGCCATTGAATGTGATATTACGGATACAGAGAAACTGGACGAACTGATAGGCGAATATTCGCGCCGCGATCTGGTTGATCAGATAGAACTTCTTGACGGTGCAAGTTTTGATTTTGACATTGAAAAAGTGCGCTGCGGTCAACTTACTCCTGTGTTCTTCGGTTCGGCGCTTACAAATTTCGGTGTGGAGCCGTTTCTTGAAAACTTTTTAAAAATGACTACTTCACCCCTTGCCAGAAACACAAAAGAGGGTACCGTAGTTCCCGAAAGCGAAAATTTTTCTGCCTTTGTATTTAAAATACAGGCAAATATGAACAAGGCGCACCGCGACCGTATGACTTTTATGAGAATATGCTCAGGCAAGTTCGAACGCGATAAAGAATATTATCATATCCAAGGCAAAAAAAGTTTAAGACTTTCACAGCCGCAACAGCTTATGGCAGACAGCCGCCAGATTGTAAACGAGGCATACGCCGGCGACATAATAGGCGTATTTGATCCGGGTATATTTTCAATAGGCGACACTGTGTGTGACCCTAAACACAAGGTAGAATTTGAGGGCATACCCACCTTTGCGCCAGAGCACTTTGCGGTTATAGAACACAAAGACAGCCTTAAACGCAAACAATTTGTGAAGGGCGTTGAACAAATCGCGCAAGAGGGCGCCATACAAATTTTTCATGAACCGAACACCGGTATGGAACGCGTTATTGTAGGTGTTGTAGGTGTTTTGCAATTTGAGGTGCTTGAACACCGGCTTAAAAGCGAGTACAATGTTGACGTGATACGCAGCAATATGCCGTATCAGTTTATAAGATGGATAGGCAATGAAGATATTGACGTAAGCAAATTAAATCTGACATCCGATACAAAATGGGTTCAGGATTTTAAGGGCAACGATCTGCTTATTTTCACAAGCGAGTGGAATATCAATTGGGCATTGGGAAAAAACGAAGGCTTAATTCTTGAAGATTTCAATAAAAACTGATCCGAACGGAGATTGATTATGAATATTGCAGTTATAACGGGTGCAAGTTCCGGACTTGGTTTGGAATACGTAAAAGCCGTATATGAAACGCGAACCGACCTTGACGAAATCTGGATAATAGCACGCCGAAAAGACAGGCTCGAAAAAATAAGCAGTGATATAGGCAGTACCGTAATACCGCTGGCATTTGATATTACCGACAGTGACTCGGTTAAGAAGTATACCGAACTGTTAAAGGAAAAAGGCGCCGAAGTAAAGTTGCTTATCAACAATGCCGGTTTCGGCAAACTTGGCGATTTTGATAAAATATCCGCAGAAGATAACGCCGGTATGGTCAGGCTTAATTGCGAAGCACTTACGGTTATTACATCGGTGACACTGCCGTTTATGAACAGCGGCGGTGAGATAATCAATACCTGCTCAATAGCGTCATTTGCACCGAATACGCGTATGGCGGTCTACTCATCCACAAAAGCGTATGTTATGAGCTTTTCAAGGGCACTTAACATTGAACTTAAAAATCGAAAAATCAATGTTTTGGCGGTCTGCCCCGGACCTATGGATACAGAATTTTTAGGTATTGCCAATATAAATGACGGAGTAAGCCGTACATTTGATACCCTGCCCCGTGTAAACCCTGAAATTATTGCGCGAAAATCGCTTGCAGCTTCCAAAAAGGAAAAAGCCGTTTATACAAACCGACTGTTTTACAAATTTTACCGAATCGTCGCAAAAATTCTGCCTCACTCGCTGGTTATGAAGATGTGCGGAACATAAAATGCTGTCTGTTTAAAAATTCATAAGTATGTTTTATCAAAACACGTTTGATGTATTTTGCATTGAGCGTGTTTTTATTGTATTTGTGCTGATTAGGTCTCTTTTTTGACAAAATACGTTCTTGTTCTTTTGCGTTTTCACAATTATAATTATGTTGTGCAGAGTTATCGTGATTTACCACGGAGGTTATCGAATGAAAGTTCTTGTTTTCGGATCTTGTAATATTGACTACGTTTATCGTCTGGACCATATTGTTGAAAAAGGCGAAACCGTAACAACCTGCAATTTTGAGATTTTTCCCGGCGGAAAGGGCCTTAATCAATCCATAGCTGCTGCAAAAGCCGGTGCAGATGTTTATTTTGCGGGCTGCGTAGGTAAAAACAGTGAAATTTTAACCGATATATTAAGCGAAAATAATGTTGATATCTCGTTGATTGACAAAGTTGCGGAAAAAAACGGTCACGCTATTATTCAGGTAGACCGCAACGGTGAAAACTCAATATTTTTATACCCTGGTTCAAATGAAAAAATAACAAAAGAATACGTTGATTTTGTTTTAGGGAATTTTAACAGCGGCGATTTTATTCTGTTGCAAAATGAAATCAACAACCTCGGTTACATTGTGGAAAAAGCTTTTCAAAAAGGTATGCAGATAGTTTTAAATCCTTCACCGTTTAATGAAAAGCTAAATTCAATAAATTTCAATCATATTTCATACCTTATTCTTAATGAAGTTGAGTTAAAAACGATCTCTCAAAGCGATAACATTAAATCGGGTTTAAAATTGATCAAAAGCAGTTATCCGAATATTAAAGTTATGCTTACATTAGGTGAAAACGGATGCGTATATACAGATAACGAAACAAAAATATATCGGGCGGCGTTTGACGTAGACGTTATTGATACCACTGCTGCCGGCGACACATTTACAGGATACTTCGTTGCAGAACTTACAACGAATAAGACATATGAAGAAATATTAAAATTTTCTTCAGCTGCTTCGGCGCTCTCTATATCAAAAAAAGGAGCGGCGGTGTCCATACCAGACAGAAAAGACGTTATCTCGAATATAAAAAATTTAGGAGCGCGCTCTACAAATTTCGCCCTGATTTGTCTGCAAAAAACCATTAACTGCTATATAAACCAAAACATTAAAACCGCCAATCTCAAAGACCTTTCGGAATTATTGGGTTACTCAACCGACTATACCGGTAAACTTGTAAAAAAATTGACCGGTAAACCTTTTTCTGAAGTGCTGCAAATCAAAAGATGCCAATCAGCAGCCGAAAAATTGTTGAATACCGATTTGAGCATTTCGCAGCGCCGGGCGCAGACAGGCTATAAGAACGAAAACTTTTTCCGAACAAAATTTAAATCTCAGTTTGGAAAAAATCCGCTTGAATACCGAAAAAATAAATTTTAATTTTAAAAAAGTATCGGAGGTAATTTTATGTCACTTGATAAAAAAACACAACAAGGCTTCCCTGTTCCCGACTTTTCGGATATGCATGATTGGGATGTCTACGGCTCACTTCCTATGATTGAGTACCGGCAATCTGTAGCTGAAGGTCTTAATATTGAGAAATACAAAGATATATTTTCGGAAATATCAAAACTACCATTATCAAACATTAAAAAAAGCTTCGGCGATGTGCTGTATGAAATAGTGTCATCTGCAGAACAGAAAAAAGATTATAAATACAATGAACCTTCAACTCTTGATGAAATCAGGACCTTGAGAAAGCCGCACCGTGTTGATAAAACCTTAGATAAAAATAAACTCGAAAGCAAAATCAAGGGCGCGTGGGTAGGCAGAATATGCGGTTGTATGTTAGGTAAAACCGTAGAATGTATAAAGACCGATGAACTTATACCCGTTTTAAAAAACAGCAACAATTACCCTATGCACAGATATATTTTAAAAAGTGACATAGAACAAACGAATATCAGCAATTTTAAATTTGACTTTAAAACTCGAACTTATGCAGACACTATAGACGGTATGCCTTGGGATGATGATACAAATTATACTGTACTTGCGCAAAAGATCATAGAAGATTACGGCAAAGATTTTACACCGCTTAATGTTTTACAGGCATGGGTAAAATATCAACCCAAAAATTCATACTGCTCAGCAGAACGTGTTGCATTTTGCAACTTTATTAACGGCTATAAACCGCCGTATTCGGCGGTTTACAAAAATCCTTACCGCGAATTCATCGGTGCCCAAATACGCACCGATTACTATAGATACATTAATCCGGGCAATCCGGAATATGCTGCCGAAATGGCTTGGCGTGATGCCTCAATTTCACATATTAAAAACGGAATATACGGCGCAATGTTCGTTGCAGCCGCATTATCCGTAGCAGCGGTAACCGACAATATGGAAGATATTATTCTTTCGGGACTTGCCGAGATACCGCATACATCGCGCTTTTATGAAGAAGTTATGAATGTTTTCGACGATTACAAAAAAGGTGTTTCACAAAACGAATGTTTTGAAAAAATTCATAAAAAATATGACGAACATGACGCTTATGGTTGGTGTTATACCGTTTCAAATGCAATGATAGTTGCAGCCTCGCTATTATACGGAAAAGGCGATTACGGAAAATCTATATGTATGGCAGTTGAAGCAGGTTTTGATACCGATTGTAACGGTGCAACCGTTGGTTCGATTTTCGGAATGGCGCACGGTTTTGAAAGCATCCCGGATTATTGGCAAAAACCTATAGGTGACAAACTTAAAACCACAATTTTCGGAATCGACACATTAAGTATATCCGAAACCGCCAAAAAAACTATGTCGCAGATTATAGGCTTATAATTTCAGGCGTATTCGTATAAAAAGCAACAAACATCAATACGATGTTTGTTGCTTTTTTATTTGTTTAAAAATCAGTCTTTTTTATACATAGGACCGTAAGTTTTGCAAGCGCGGTAATCCTGACCCTCTTTATCCATACCAAATGCATTCCATGCAGCCGGACGGAAAATATCGGCATCGGGCACGTTGTGCATACTAACGGGTATACGAAGCATTGAGCACATAGTAATAAGGTCAGCGCCTATATGACCGTAACTGATAGCACCGTGATTAGCGCCCCAGTTCTGCATTACCTCATAAGCGGTCTTAAAGGGTGAACCCTCTTTACCGTCACAACGGGGAGCAAACCATGTGCAGGGCCATGTCGGGTTTGTTCGCTCCATAAGAGTGTCCGAAACTTCATCCGGCAGTTTAACAGTCCAACCCTCGGCAATCTGAAGCACAGGGCCAAGACCCTTTACAAGATTAAGTCTTATCATTGTACAGGGCATTTCTGCACGGGTGGTATAATGGCTTGAAAAACCGCCGCCGCGGAAGTTATCAAAGCCTGCCTCGCACCAAACGGTGGCATCGGTCATTTTTTTGATATCTTCATCGGTAACTTCCCACCATCTCTTCATTACGGCGTTGCCGTTTTCATCGGTACATTCGCCGCAAGCGTCAAGGCATGCCGCGCCCGAATTCAACAAGTGGATAATACCGTTGGCTTCTTTTGCTTTGCCTTCAAGTTTGTAACCGGTTACGCGCTCGGTAGCCTCGCCCGACCAATAGGTACGAACGTCGGCAAATATTTGTGCGCGGTGTGTAAGCAGGCGCATAAACAACATACCGAGGCCGTTAAGAACGTCGTTTTCCGTTGCAAGTGTGTACGGTTCGCGTGCGCCCTCATAGTCAAACGTTGACGAAAGGAACGCCTCAGGGTAATCACAGTTCGGCCAATGGTCTGTCCACTGGCGCTGACCCTGAAAACCGCCTGCAATTGCGTTATGGCCGAGCATTTCTTCCTCAAAGCCTTCGGGAAGATTTTTATTACCGCCCATAAGGTCTTTGATTATGCAGTACATTTTAACGGTGAATTCCCACTGTTTTTCCTTTTCTTCATCGGTAAATTTAATGCGGCGTTCTTTACCTAAAAATTCAACCGATTCGGGGTTATCGTCGCGACCCTCTTTGCAGTGTTCTTTTGTCCATGCAAGCGCCTTCTGATATTCTTCTTCGTTGTAAATACCCTCTTCCATACGGCGAAGGATCTCAACCTCATCAACAGACTCAACACGCATACCGAGGTATGATTCCATAAAGTTCTGGTCGATTATAGAACCCGCAATACCCATACACTGCGAGCCGATTTGCAAGTATGATTTACCGCGCATTGTAGCAACCGCAACTGCAGCACGACCGAAGCGAAGCAATTTTTCTTTAACATCTTCAGGTATTTCATTTACCTGGTCCCTGTCCTGAACTTCGTGACCGTAAATGCCGAATGCCGGCAAGCCCTTTTGTGCGTGACCCGCAAGAACAGCCGCAAGGTACACGGCACCCGGCCTTTCTGTGCCGTTAAAGCCCCACACACCCTTTATTGTATAAGGATCCATATCCATGGTTTCTGAACCGTAGCACCAGCAAGGTGTTACCGAAAGGGTAATATCAACACCCTCTTTGCGGAACTTGTCTGCACAGGCGGCAGCCTCGGGCACACGGCCGATACTTGAATCGGCAATAACTACCTTAACGTGATCGCCGTTTGAATAATAAAGATTTTCCTCAAACAGCTTTTTTGCGGCATTTGCCATAGCCATTACCTGATCTTCGAGACTTTCACGAAGTTTCATAGGGCCGCGGCGGCCGTCTACGATAGGACGAATGCCGATTACAGGATAGTCACCTATAAATCTTGATTTGCTCATAACATACAACTCCTTACAAAGTTTAATATTATTTTTTTATAATTTAATACTTTAGTATTATTTTATCATTGATTTTGTCTATTTACTTGTAGTATAATGGTAAAAAGTATAACAATATTCACTTTAGGGGTGAGCCTTATGAGCCTGTCGGCATTTCACGAACAAAAATTCAGGGGCAGTTTTGATTTTCCGGTAGAACTGCACTACGTTGAACGCGGTCATCCAAAATATGAAATGCCGTTCCACTGGCATTCAGAGTATGAATTTTTACTTGTTTTAGAAGGCACTCTAAGCCTTTCGCTTGACGGAAACGAGGTAATACTTCAAAAAGGCGATGTTGCGTTTATATCGGGCGGTGTAGTACACGGCGGCAGCCCTGCCGACTGTATATATGAATGTATGGTTGTGGATATATCAGGATTGCTTGACACAAATAAAATTTGCCGCAACCTGCTTGATAACATATTGAACTCAGACACCCTTATTACAAACAAATATAAGCAGGGGTGCGAGGTGAGCCGCCTTGCGGACCGTATGTTTGAGGCTATGGAAAAAGAATATACGGGTTATGAACTGACCGTAACGGGATTGCTTTTTCAGATACTAGGTGAAATTGTAAAAGACCACACAAAAACCGACTCTGTTATTATGCGGAGCGACTATTTTAAACGTATACGGCAACTTAAAAATTCACTGCGATTTATTCACGCAAACTACGGACGCACGGTAACACTTACGGAACTTGCAAATGAAGCGGGTATGTCGCCTAAATATTTTTGCCGCTATTTTAAAGAAATGGTTAACCGCACCCCAATCGATTATCTTAACTTTTACCGTATCGAGCGCGCCTGTCAAAGTCTTACCGACAGTGAAAAAAACATTACCGAAATTGCCCTTGACTGCGGATTTAACGACCTTTCGTATTTTATTAAAACCTTTAAAAAACATAAGGGCGTATCGCCCAAGCAATATCAAAAGTCATTCAAAAAATAGAAAAAACGGCTTTAAGGTGTCTGAGTTACAGACGCTGAAGCCGTTTACTTTTTGCCGAAAGCGTATATTTTTAAAACAACAAACGTTACGGGACCGCCAACCGCCGCCGCCGCGATAGTTCCCCAAAACTGAGGAAGTTTTAACCAGGTTATAGTAACAAACGTGACTGAAAAGTATATAAGAAAGTTTGGTATATACGACAAACAAAACCGCGCATACCCTTTAAATGACGGTTGTTTTTTAAATATAAAATGACTGCTTAAAAAAAATGCGATAGTAAGTGCAACAGCGTATCCCGCAACGGCGGCGACGTTTTCCTGCATAAAATAATGAAATATGCTTGAAAAAAGCGCGTCGTTAAAAGAATTTATTACACCCAAAACACAAAACTTTATAAAATTCCGGCTGAAAAACGTATTTTTAATCTTAAGAAGCAATTCGCGAATAGCGGTCACCCCCAACATCAATGCCTTAATGCAACGTAAAACAAAAGCCTTTGACTTTAAACGGCGTAATCCGTAAAACCCTAAGACTTTTTAAAGTGTTTTTGCTTTCGCAGTGTTGAATATTATATCAAAGATTAACGCAAAAAGCAAGTTAATAGTTGACATTGACCTCTTATTGCGATAAAATTAACAGGCAGTTAATAAATATGCCCGTATAGTTCAACGGATAGAATAAGGTCCTCCTAAGACTTAGATGCAGGTTCGATTCCTGCTACGGGTGCCAAACCGACAGATATGTGTGCTATATCTGTCGGTTTTATTTTTGCGTCTTAAAAATGCAAAAAGTTTAATATATAAAATACGGTACGCAAAACGGCAAATATTATGATTTTATTAAGTATGCTTTAAAATCGTTTACATTTATTGGCACGTATGCTAAAATACAATAGAAAAATAGCAGCAAGCGTGGTGTGCGATTATGTCCGATGTATCCGAAAAGGTTAAAAATTTTATAAAATCGGCTGTTCAGTTTTTGCTTAATCCGCACCTGCTTTTATGCTTCGGCATTGCGTGGATAATAACCAACGGCTGGGCTTATATAGTTTTGGGCCTTGGGCTGTGGCTTAAAAATCAATGGCTCATCGGCATATCAACGGGATACCTTACAGTGCTTTGGATACCCTTTACACCGGAAAAGATCATAACGGTTATAATTGCCATGTTTTTGCTTAAGCTGATTTTTCCGAATGATAAAAAAACCCTTGAAAAACTGCACAACCTTAAAGAGAATATAAAGTTGAAACACAACCAAAAAAAAGCTGACAAAAGCAAAACCGATAAAAAATAAAAGATGTCCGTTATTTTAAAGCGGACATCTTTTTGTTTATTATAATATCGTTTTTAGTTTTCGGAATCGGTATCGGAGCCGTTACCGTCATCAATTGTGTCGTTTTCGGGCGGAATTTCGGCCTTGTCATCCGCAGCATCGCCGCCCGTTGCGTTTTCGTTTGAATTTTCATCAGGGTTGAAATTAAAGTCGTTGTCTGTGCTCAGTATAATCTGATTATCGTCAAAGTCATCGTCTTTTGATGACGCCACTTTAACTATAAGCAATATTGCCAACACAATAAGCGCTATTGCACAAAGAACGATTATGAAAAATACAATCTTGCCTGTTTTGTTGATGTTTTTAAACCATTCAATGATGCCGTTTGATTTTTCAACCGGAGCATCTGTGCTTGTAAGCGCCAGCTCAAACTCTGCGGCACGCTGCATTGTGCTTTCAAGAGTATCAAAACGGTACATAGCAGTTTTGCCGTCAACATAGCAGTTTAAAATATAAAAATCTTTTAAACTCTCATTTTCATAGGATATTGCGTCAACTTCGCCGCCGTCAACACTGTATGTTGTTTTTACATATCCCGAAGGCAGAACCAAGTCGTTTTCAAGCGGCTCTATAATATACATTTTGCTGTTTGAACTGATGTATTTTATGCGTGTAAAATTGCCTTCGTCATCGCAAACATAAAAAGCGCCGTTTTCACCCGAAGCGTCTGTAAGCCAGTAAAGCACATACTTTTCGTTTTCATCCTTTATTACAGGAACCTCACTGCCTTTTCTTGCAGAAGTGCTTTGCGAGAAACCTGCCGGAACCGTTATGCCCGAAAGGTCGTTTGCAATATTATAGTCACTGCCGTCTATTGTGACAAGAAACGGATTTGCATCGCGTGCGGCTTGTTCGGCGTCGGCCGTTTCCTGTTCGGTCATACGCCTTATATTTATCGTGTACGATTTTTTTGTTCCGTCTGCCGCAGTTACGGTAAGTGTGCGCTGATTGTCGCCCACCTGAAGCGCAAACGTGCCGCCTCCGACATATTTTGAACTGCCGTCGGCAACCGCACCCGTAATTGTAATTGAGTCTACGCCGTATTTTACCGTAACGTTATAACTTGTTGTATTTGCATTGAACGCAGGCGAAAGCGAGCCGCTGCTCAATTTTATTGACGCAAGATTTGCGTTTGATGACGGCTTAGACGTAACAACTTTTATTGCCGCAGACGCCGCTGCTTTTGACTCGGCTTCGCCGCCGCCCAACATTGAAGCAGATATAGGCGAATTACCTGCGGCTATTGCCGTAAATTTTAAAGTATATGAACTCGATTTTGAAGGTTTTGTAGCCGAAAACCCGTCATCCACAATTTTGATTGTGCCGTTGCTTGCATTGTAGTCTGCGCCAGAAACGCCGTCAAGCCTTAATACGCTTGAATTATAACTTATGTCAGCCTCAACTGCATATAGGTTGGCGTCGGCATTAAACCGCACGGTAACGTTAAACGATTTGCCGACCTCATACTCGCCGCCGCCGCTTATTGAAACGCTTGCCGCAGATACATTGAGCACAAGTGCAGATAAGGTAACGGTTGTAACAATTACAAAAGACATTAAAAGTTTTAATATTTTTTTCATTTTAAACTCCTTATACTTAGTCTGACAAAACCCAAACCGATAGGTCTGAATATTTTAAGATATTGACTTTACGCCCAAAATGTGCATTTTGATTGCGGCGAGGTCTATTGCGTTTATTACGCCGTCGCTGTTAACATCGCCTGCCGAAAACTCGGTGCCCGAAAGTTTTTTAACTCCCAAAATATCCATTTTTACTGCTGCCAAATCAATAGCGTTTATGTTGGCGTCGCCGTTAACATCGCCTTTTTTGACAACCGGCTCAGGGTCGGGGTCGGGTGTATAGCCGGGTGTAGGATATGGGCAAGCGTTCTCAGGCATATCGGCATAAACCGGTATTGAAAAAGTGAGAACCGCGTCTTTATTATCGGTGCAGCCTCTTCTTAAATAATTTGCGTTTGTCCACGCGTCATAAAGTGCCGCCGCGTACTGGTGACTCCAGATTTGTTTAACAACATTAAAATCCTTATAATAATATGTATCCTGACCGATGCTTATGTAACCGTCGGCATATTTTTTTGCGCCGCCGATTATTGAGGCAGTGCGGCTGCTCCAACCGTTGCTCTTTGCATAAGATAAACCTGACTGTGCCATTTCATCTTTAGTGGAACCGGTTGTACTGAAATTGAAAAAGTTGTAGTAACCCTCAAAACCCGGATAAGTGCCTGAAATCAAGTTTGTTTCGCCCTTTGAACCCTGCTCAACAATAATTGTGGCAGCCAACACATAGGGGCTTACTCCGCTCGCTTCCGCAGCGCTTATCATATCGTCAATATACGCGTCTTTTTCAACTGCGCCGTCGCCGTTTTTATCGTATCCGTTTTCTAAAAAGGTACCTTTGATAACTGTGCGTAAATTATCTCTTGTTTTTTCACTTTCGGTGTACGACTGTTTCATAAATACAAAAATTTTATCGGCGTTAAGCGAATTGCGTGGGTCCATAAAATATTCAATTGCAACACGTGAGGCGAATGTCCACCGCATTTCGCGTGTTGCCCATTCATCGGTAACGGGGTCGTAACCGCGCATATCGCGCCACTCGTTACCGCCGTACGTAAACTCAACCCATTTGCGCGTATTTGCAAGATTTGTAACGCTGTATTGAGCTTCAACCGCTTCTTTAAATGTCAGATCAAATTTATTTGCAACAAACTGCCAGTTCGGATATATTGCATGAAGTTCACGCAGTGCCGCATGATAACTCGACGGAAAATTAGCAAGATTTACTTCAAAATTTTCATCGTATTCGTAGTCAATGTTTAACTTTACACGACCCGAGTAGGCGTAACCGGTTTTTGAATAATTATCACCGTAATTTACTTTGTACCATGTATCGCCGTCACCGTCTTTTTCTTCACCCAAAACCATAAGCGCAGTGCCGTTTTCAAGTGTATCGATTTGCTGCGATTCGCCTTTTTTGCCATCGACCTCATGACCCACGGTACCCGGTAAAGACCATATTTGCGCGCCCTTTGTACTTGCAATCGTGCCCGAAACGGGATATTTTACCTCAGCGTTTACCGTAAAGATTATAAGGTTGCCTATCAAGAGCGATACCGCAAGCAAAGCGCTTATGTATTTTTTAAATTTGTCCACTTTAAAATCCCACCAACTTTTGCTGTAAAACAGATATTCTCACAATTTATATTATATATTTTGAAAATTATTATGTCAATAAAAAGCGGTTGAATAATTTTTATGCGCCTTTAACCCTGCTTACTGATTTAAGTTGCCAAAAGGCGCCTGCACCGCAAAACATTTTAACGGTATCAAAAAATAAAGAAGAACAGCCGGCATATTAAAGAATAAAAATTCAAGTAAAGAAAATACCGCTGCTGTTCTCCTTAAAATGTTGCCGCTTACAAAACACGGCAACAATCGCTTATTTTATTTTTCTTGCTTCAATATAGAAGCGCTTGTCATCGGCATGGCCCATAGAAAATGTCTTTCTGGGCAAAGAACCGTCTGCGTTCACTGCGTCAAAAAGCTCACTTTTTTGCATACCGTCAAACAAAAAGCCTACGGCATTTTCGCGCGACGCTAACTTTTTAAGCGAATCCTCGCCGTGAATATAGTCGATCTCGGCGCCGGTATTTTTCTTGACGTAATCATCCAAAAATGCCTGCAACGTGCCGACCGCTAATTTGGCGGTGGGTTTAACGCTTATCTCACGTGTTTTATTGCCGTATATGCAAGTAAACTTCTGAGCGTCGAAACCGAAATATTCACCTGTCTGTTTTACAAAACTGTTTATAACGCATTCGGGGTCAACACCGAACACCACGCGGTAAATCGGCTCAAATTCCAAAGCGCTGTCGTGAATATTTACTATTTCAACCAAAGCATAACGCGACTTTTCAGTCGGGTTTTGGGTGTAACACTCTTTCGCAGTTGCAAGCGAGTGATTGCCGTCGCCCACACAGAACAAAAAACCGTCTTTTTGTTGTTTTAACTTTTCGAGCAAAGACAAAACCGTCTGTTTTGCGGCGTCATTTAACAGATATCCTTTTATACTTCCGGCGCCGCACATAAGCGTAAAATCGTAAACCTTTTTGAAGTTGGCTTTATTTTCTGAAAGATATGTAAACACGGCGTCTTTAATATCATCAAAAAGCAACATAACGTGCGGTAATTCAAGCGGAGCATTTTTGCGTATTTCAACACGGGGAGGAATACGCGACAGCACCGTCTGCTCGGTAGCGCGTATTTCGGCGTCCTTACCCGAACGGTAATCGTAACATTCAAGATCCGCTTTGCCAACAATTCCACGGCGAATCTTGCCGTCAGACTGAATTCGCTCTACATAAACAAAGCTGTCTTTATACTCCTCAAAAACATTATCTTCAATATACTTTTTCATAGTATTATTGATCTTTTCGGTTCTTGCAGAGTTATCGTCGGACAAGTACACCTCAGGCAAAATCATATTGAGTGTTGACGGCGCGTCGCCGACATTCGATTTAACCTTATCCCAATATTCGGGCTCGGATGTGTACTGATCGCAAGCAATTACCGCCCATTTTTCAAAATCCGTTTTCGGCAAGAGTATATTTGCCTCTGAGAAAGAAATGTTGTATACCATAAATCAAACCTCAAAATCAATAATGTGCTATCTCGACTGCGTCTATGCAATCTTCGGCTGTGTCAATATATATTGTGATACCGTTTCTGCGATCGTTTTTCGAAATAAACCAATCAAGATAATATTTATTTTCGCTTACACGGTAAAAATGTGACGGTGCGCCCAGATATTCTATAATATCTGTTATGGCAGACTCGTTACCGACGCCGTTGATCCAGAACTGACCGTAAACCGAATTCGGATTTAAAAATACATTTTCGCCGATTATAAATTTAACTATGCGGCATTTTTCAACCGTTTCCGAAGACTTGCCCCCGTTATAGAATACCGCTGTTATCTGTTTGCCGTATTGATCCTCAAAATTAACCTTTAAAGATTTACCCACAAGAATTTGCGAGTCTTTGCTGTACTCACCCGACTCTACAATAGTCCAGCCGTTTTTGATCATATTTTTATAATTTGTGGGCACGTTAAGTTCGCTGCCGTTGTACGTGGTTTTGTATTCAAAGTTTTTGCCTAGATAAATGTCCGAATAATTTTCTTCATCATAAAGACTTATATCAATATAGGTAGGCATAACTTCATCATCGGATTTGATTTCGGGTATTACTATATTTTTGTACTGCGGTTTATCCGAAGCTTTTTCGGCTTTTGCAGATGACTTGCCGTAATTCGGATCCATTTTTTCACAGCCGACAAGCCCCAACAGAACAAAACAGCAAATAACTGCGCTCAAAAATTTTTTCATCATTCTGCCTCCCTCAATATATATCAATTTAATTATACAATTAAAATTCGAAAATGTAAACACGGTATATATAAAAATATTATTCCAATAATTTCACATCGTTTTCAATAGCATTTTTAAGTTGTGATAATGAGTCAAACTTTTTTTCTTTTCTTACAAATTTAAGCAGTTCGGTTTTCATTTGCCTGCCGTATATATCGCCTGCAAAACCTTTTATATACGTTTCACAGCCTACCGTATCTGTCTTGTAAGTTGGGCGGACCCCTATATTTGTTATGGCGCTGTAACTGCGGCCGTCTACCGTAACCCGTGAGATATAAACGCCGTATTCAGGTTTTACAAGCAATTCGGGATAATGCTGATTTGCCGTAGGAAAACCGATAGTTCTTCCGCGTTTGTCACCGTTTAAAACCGGTGCCGTAAAACAAAATCCGCCAAAAAGCATTTTTGACGCTTTTTCGATTTTGCCCGATTTTATAAGACTGCGTATCTCGGTAGACGAAACTACGCTGTTTTCAACAGTCTGAGCCGGAATACAGCAAAATTCAATGCCGTTATCTGCGCAAAAATCGGATAAAAGCGTCGTATCGCCCACGGCACCCTTACCGAAACGGTAATTGAAACCGCAAACTATAAGTGACGGGTTGAACTTTTGCTTTAAATCACAAAGATAATCATACGCAGATATATTTTTTACCTTTTCAAAATCCTGCATAACAACCCGGTCTACACCGAGCATTTTAAGGCGATTTTCACGGTCGTCCGGCATAATAAGCAATTGCGGCTCGTTTAATATTATATTTTTCGGAGGAATATAAAACGTGACCGCCACGCTGTAAAAGGGTAAAGTTTTTTCGATTACGGCAAGATGGCCATTGTGAAGCCCGTCAAAAGTGCCGAGTGCTATTGCAGTTTTAATACCTATCACCCTTTCGCCGCTAAAATAAGGTTAATGACTGTTTAATATTTATGGGTTTGAAGTTTCTATAACGCAGGCTATATCAAGCCGTTGTTTTTGCATATTTGCCTGCCCTAATCCCAAAAATTTATCACCGTAATACACACGATAAAGTTTGCAGTCTAAAAATTCATACGCCTTAAGACGTTCAAAATCCAACTGACCCCCGTTAGAAAAACGGACGGCCTGTTTTTCGCTTACGTATATTTCGGGCATATATTTTACGGCAGTATCGGCAGGCAAAACATAATCAAACACATTTTCAGAGTTGAGATTTTCAATACTTACACATTCATCAATGCAAAATCCCGCCGTTTTTGTGCGGCAAAGTTTTGTAAGGGTCGCACCGCTGCCGAGTTTTAAGCCTATGTCGCGGCAAAGTGCGCGTATATAAGTACCTTTTGACACGGTGGTTTCAATATCAAATTCAAACTCCCGATTTATGGAAGAAACCGCTTTAAGCGAAAATATTTCAACGTTCCTTTCGGGTATTTGAACAGTTTGCCCCTGACGCGCAAGTTTATACATACGCACACCGTTTTGCTTTATTGCGCTGTGCATAGGCGGAATTTGCTTTTGTTTACCTGTAAATCCGCTTAAAACAGCGTTTATGTCACTGTTGCTCACACTTACATCAGATACGGAAATTATATTTCCGGTAATATCACAGGTGTCTGTAACGGTGCCTAATTTTATAGTTGCCGTATAACTTTTGTTTGCGTCAATAAGGTACTGCGACAATGCGGTTGCTCTGCCTATAAGCACAGGCAACACACCTGTTGCCATAGGATCAAGCGTACCTGTATGACCGACGTGCTTTTCACCGGTTAGCTTCTTGACAATTGCAACCGCACCGAAAGATGTTATACCCTGCGGTTTATTGAGCAGAAGAAGGCCAGACATTTTTTTCCTCCATATTCTGTTTTACTGCTTCAAGTATCTGAACTTTTATTTCTTTAAGGTTGCCGCACAGTGTTGTGCCGGCAGCGTTTTTATGACCTCCGCCACCGAGCTTTTTACAAATTTCGGAAGCGTCGAGGGGTTCGTATGTACGAAGTGATACCTTAAATGTGTCACTGCCTGTCTGCTTTATTGTTACACCGGCAATAACGCCCTCCACACAGCGCGAAATAACGGTTATGCCCTCAAGGTCGGGGCCGCTGCAACCGGTTTTTTCCTGCATATCGGCGGTAATTGCAAGCATCATACACTTATCGTCAAAATGATATTCCGCCGTATCAAGCACCATACGCTCAAGAGTCATAATACTTTTTGTTTTTGTATCAAACATTATTTTGTTTATGCGGTCCGCCTCTATATTGTACGCATAAAGTTCGGATGCAATCCGATGCGTTTTAGCGGTTACGCTTGAATACTTAAAACAACCTGTGTCGGTTGAAATGCCCGTATAAAGCGCCTTTGCTATAACGTCATTTATTTTTATTTTTAAAAGTAATAACAACTCATATATTATCTCACACGTGGCAGACGCGTCGGCGTCAAGCAACAGCAACTTTGCATACCTGTTGTTTGATACGTGGTGATCAATATTCAAATCCACCAAATCGCCGAAAGCCTCTTCCAAAGAGCCGAGCAATTGCTTTGCGGCAACATCCACGGCAACAATTACGGCGTTTTCGCGTTTGACGTGATCGGTTTCTGCGGCAAAATATGAATATTTACCCGGTATAAGGTCGGGGCAGATAACCTCGACCTTTTTGTTTAATTGTTTAAGACCGTAATAAAGCGCATAAGCGGCTCCAAGCGTATCGCCGTCGGGAGAAGCGTGCGTGAGGATAATATAATTATCGTTCTTTTTTAAAAACTCGGATGTTGATTTTAAATTCAAATCAACACAATTTTCACTGTTACCCATAATATGCCACTTCCTTTGTGACTTTTCATTCCTCATTTTTTGAATTGTGATCAAAAGAGTCTATAATTCTTGAAATGTGCGCACTGTTTTCGATAGAGTTATCTGCAATAAAACGCAGTTCGGGAACTTTTCTGAGTTTCATACGGGCTCCCAGCTCGCGGCGTATATATCCGCCCGCATTTTTATTAAGTGCCTTTACGGATTCCTCGGTTTTCTGAGATCCCTCAATGGCGCTTACATAAACGGTTGCGTATGACATATCGCCCGATACATCTATTTTTACAATGCTGAGCATTTTGCTTACGCGCGGGTCTTTTATTTCGCGCAGAAGTTCCGAAAGGCAAAGCCTTATATCGGAAGTCACACGGTTAATCCTGTATCCTGCCATCAGTTTTTGTATTCCTCCATAACAAATGCTTCAAGAACATCGCCCTCTTTAATATCCGAGAACTTTTCAAGGCCTATGCCGCATTCATAGCCCTGCGCTACCTCTTTGACATCGTCTTTGAATCTGCGGAGCGATTTTATTGCGTCTTCAAATATTACTATACCATCTCTTACAACACGTATGCTGCAAGCGCGTGTCACCTTGCCGTTGGTTACGTAACAACCGGCAATTGTACCCACGTTTGAAATTTTATAGGTGTCGCGCACTTCAACCGTACCGAGAACATTTTCGCGGAACTTAGGTGCCAACATACCTTTCATTGCGGCTTCGATTTCTTCAATGCAGTTATAAATTACGCGGTAGGTGCGAATATCAACTCCGCTTTGTTCCGCAGTGCTTTTTGCAACCGCGTCGGGGCGAACGTTAAATCCTACGATTATTGCGCCTGACGCCTGTGCAAGCATTACGTCAGACTCGTTTATTGCACCTACGCCGCCGTGAATTACATTTACCCTTACCTCATCGTTTGAAAGTTTTACAAGACTGTCTTTAACGGCCTCAACGCTGCCCTGAACGTCAGCCTTAACAATAATGTTAAGTTCTTTAAGTTCGCCGTCGCTCAACTGATTAAACAGATTGTCAAGGGTTACTTTTTCTTTTGAATCGAATATTTCGTTCTTGATTTTTTCTTTACGCTGCTCAACAAGTTCACGGGCAAGGCGTTCATCCGAAACAGCGTCAAAACCGTCGCCTGCATCAGGGGTTTCGGCAAGACCGGTAATCTCTACCGGCACCGAAGGACCGGCACTTTTAACCACTCTGCCGTTTTCATCGGTCATTTGCCTTACCCTGCCCACAGATGTGCCTGCAACAATTATATCGCCGGAATTGAGCGTACCGTTTTGCACAAGCAATGTTGCAACAGGACCGCGGCCCTTATCAAGACGCGCTTCAATAACAACGCCCTTTGCCTTACGGTCGGGGTTTGCCTTAAGTTCAAGCATTTCGGCAACAAGCAAAACGTTTTCAAGCAATTTGTCAATGCCTTCATGCGTTTTCGCCGAAACCGGAACACAGATTATATCACCGCCCCACTCTTCGGGAACAAGTGAGTGCTCGGTCAACTGCTGTAAAATTCTGTCGGGGTTTGCATCGGGTTTATCCATCTTATTGATGGCAACTATTATCTGCACGTTTGCCGCTTTTGCATGGTTGATGGCCTCAACCGTTTGCGGCATAATGCCGTCGTCGGCGGCAACAACAAGTATTGCAATATCGGTAGCCATAGCGCCGCGCTGACGCATAGCGGTAAACGCAGCGTGACCCGGGGTGTCAAGAAATGTTATATCCTGACCGTGACATTTAACACGGTATGCACCTATATGCTGTGTAATTCCGCCTGCTTCGGTATCTGTTACGGCGGTGTCGCGGATTGCGTCAAGCAATGAAGTTTTGCCGTGGTCAACGTGTCCCATTACAACAACAACAGGGCTGCGCGGTTTGAGGTCTGCCTCTGCGTCTTCGGTTATGTCCATTATTTTTTCTTCAATGGTAACAACTACCGCGTGCTCGATTTTTGCGCCCATTTCGGTTACAACTATCTCTGCGGTATCATAATCTATAACCTGATTTACGGTAGCCATCATACCCAATTTGAGCAATTCTTTTATTACCTCTGCGGCAGTCTTTTTCATAGCGGCGGCAAGTTCGCCTACTGTAATCTCATCGCCCACCGTTACGGTAATAGGTGTCTTTTTAATGCGCTCAAGTTGTATGCGGCGCAGTTTGTCTGCCTCTGTCTCACGTTTTGTACCCTGAGGCCTGCGGTATTCCTGAGATTTTTGTTTTATTTTTTGCTTGCGTGAAAAATTATCGCGCATAGAATTTGCCGGTGCTATATTCTCATACTTTTCATTGTATTTGTCAATATTGACGTTTGAAGTACGTGTGTCAACGTGGCGAAGTTGTGCAGGTCCGCGGTTGGGCGCTTCGCCGCCTTTTTTCTCCTTTTTCGGGGGTGCTACAAGCGGGCCGTCATAAGGTTTTTCTTCGCGTTTTGTCTCTTTTTTAGGTGTCTTGTCGGCACTTGCCTTCTTGGCAGGCTCTTTTTTAACTTCGGCTTTTTTATCGGCTGTATCCTTGCTTGCAGACTTAACCTCTTTAGGTTCTGCCGATTTTTCTTTTGCCGGTTTATTAGCCTTTTCGACTTCTGCCGCGGGCTTCTTTTCAACCTTTATTTCTTTTTCTGCTTTTTCGGCGGATTTGCCGTCTGCCTCAGCTGCTGCGGCTTTAAGCTGTTCTAAAATTGCCATTTGTTCGGCTAATTTTTTATCCTTTTCATCCTGACGGCGCTTTGCCTCTGCGGCACGTGTTGCGGCACCGGTAGCAAAATAATCGTCAAAACTTTTTACAGCGTACTTTTTGGTAAGCGCATCAAAAACCATAGCTATTTCATAGTCGATAAGCATTGCCGATGATTTTTTTTCTTCGCCTGTAAGCGAAGATACCAGCACTATAATATCCTTTGAAGGCAAATTGAAATCCTTAGCCAAATCACTGATCTTGTATTTATTTATCATTTAAGTTCCTCCCTGCATTTATCACTGACAGCAAACCGTCTGAAAACGAATCGTCGTTTACGGATAATATTCCGCATTTGCGGCCTACGGAATGTGACACCGCGTCCATACCGTGATCTTCTAAAACCGTTGCCTTTGTTTTAAACTTTTCGCTGAAAAACAAAACCTCTTTGCGGCTTTTTTGTGACACATCGTTTGCAATCAGCACAAGTTTGCTCTTTTTTTGCGAAAGTGCGGCGCGCACGGCGTCAAAACCGTATGAGAGTT
This sequence comes from uncultured Eubacteriales bacterium, assembly GCA_934445015.1. Lineage (GTDB taxonomy): Bacteria > Bacillota > Clostridia > Oscillospirales > Acutalibacteraceae > UBA737. Next base: position 34,388 of record CAKSDJ010000004.1, read on the forward strand.
TGCCTGCCTTTGCCGCAAGACCTAACAAATTCAATAATTTATCATTCAAGTGTTTCACTCTCCGAAATAAGGCGAGAATAAATTTCCTTATCGGTCGGCATTGAAAACGTATGCGACAGAGCGTTTATTTTTTCTGCCCTTTTTAAACAGTCTGCATTTTTACAGATATATGCCCCACGACCTGAAAGTTTATTTGTTTTATCAATTGCTATATCACCCGAAGGTGTTTTTACTATACGCCATAACTCTGATTTAGGTTTCATTTCACGGCAACCTATACACATTCGAAGCGGCACTTTTTTTGCTGACAAATCAAAACTCTCCCTTTAAAATATTTATTCTTTATTCGCCGAAAAATCCGCTTTCCGGATGAATATCTATTTTCCATCCGGTGAGTTTGGCGGCGAGTCTTACATTTTGGCCCTTGTTTCCGATTGCAAGTGATAACTGCGATTCGGGAACCCTTGCAAGGCATACCTTTGGATCGGTGCTTTGAATTTCAACCGATACAACCTTTGCCGGAGATAACGCTTCGCTTATAAATTCTACCGGATCTTCGCTGTATTTTACAATGTCGATTTTTTCGCCTGCGAGTTCTTCAACTATTTTGTTTACGCGGGCTCCGCGCTGGCCTATACAGGCACCGATTGCGTCGATCTCTTTATTCTCGGACCAAACCGCCATTTTGGTACGTGCGCCTGCCTGACGTGATATAGCCTTAATCTCAATAGTACCGTCAAAAATTTCGGGGACCTCGGTTTCAAAAAGACGTTTAACCAGACCCGGATGTGTACGTGAAAGCATAATGCGCGGACCGCGCTCGCTCTCTTTCACGTCAACCACGTATACTTTTATGTGTTCGCCCTCGGTCAGTTCCTCATCGGGAACCTGCTCTGCCTTTGGCAACACCGCCTCATTATGGCCTATTTCAAGAATAGCGTTGCCGGTTTTGGGGTCTATACGCTTAACAACCGCGGTAATAACCTCGCGGTTGTGACTTTGAAATTCGGCAAGAGCCTGACCGCGTTCCGCCTCTTTTACACCCTGACGGAAATTGTTTTTAGAATTCTGTGCCACTATTCTGCCAAACTTTTTTGGGTCTAACTTAACATCTACAAAACCGTCTTCAAGAGATTTTTTATCAATAGCGGCGGCGTCTTCACGAGAGATCTGTGTGTACGGATTTTCAACCTCATCTACAATTTCTTTACGCGCGGTAACCGAAAATACCTCGTTATCCACATCAATCACACACGAAACAATGTCGTTTCCGCCAAAGTCTTTTCTTGCTGCTACGGTAATTGCTTCCGCAATTTTATCCGCAATAAATTTGCAGGGGATGCCCCTTTCCTGCTCCATAAGTTTAAGGGCTTCGAAAAATTCTTTATTGTCCTTTTTTTCCTTTGCTGTCATTTTTGTTCTTGCCATTTTTTAATTACCTCTATCCTTATTAAATTTTAAAATGTTTCGGTTATAAATGCCTTTGAAAAGCTGCCTTTTTCAAACGTAAGTGTGCCGTTTTCGGTTTCGAGAACCATATTGCCGTCAAAAGATTTAAGCACGCCGGTAAACACTTTTTTGCCGTCAATTGCCTTAAAAAGTTTTACCGTTACCGTTTTGCCGATGCTTGATTTAAAATGCTCGGCACGGGTAAGTTCGCGCTCAACGCCCGGTGAGCACACCTCTAAGTAATACGAGCAGTCTATCGGGTCTGCCGCGTCTATAATAGGGTCTATTTTATGCGACACCTCAGTGCAGTCATTTATTGATATGCCGTCTGGTTTATCAATAAAAATACGCAGATAATGCGATGCGCCTTCTTTTACAAAGCGAACATCCCAAAGCGATACGCCGCATGATTCTACCGCGTCTTTTACAAGGTCGTAGACTTTTTCGGCTACCTGTGACATTTTCATTCCTCCAAAACAAAAGTGAGCGGGTAAACCCACTCACCTTTCTTAAATCCTACTTCAATGCTATTATATCACAAAATACAATAAAATCAAGTGTTTTTTTATTTTAAATCCGAACAAGCGCCGTTATCAATATTATAACACCGAGTATTACGCGGTATACGGCAAATATTTTATAACTGCCGCGTTTTAAATAGCCCATTAAAAATTTAATCACCAAAAGGCCCGACAAAAAACTTGCAACTACGCCGGAAACAAATTCCAAACTGAACGTGAATTTATCAAGTGAAAACAGGACCGCCGCTGCAACAATGGGCGCAGAGAGCAAAAACGACAGTTTAGCGGCGCTTTCACGCTCAATACTCATACCGCGCGCCACAGTCATAGTTATTCCCGAACGGGATGTGCCGGGTATTGCGGCGGCTATCGCCTGTGAAACACCTGTTATAAAAGTTTGTTTAAAACCGATGTTTTCATATTTTATTTCAGATTTAGCCTTTTTATCAACAACATAAAGCACAATACCCATAATTATAAGCGCAAACGATATTATAATCATTTGAACATTAAGGTTATCCCCTGTAATATTGTTTATAACTTTTTCAAGCAAAAGCCCCAAAACACCTGCCGGTATTGTTGCGGCAACTATGTACCAAAACATTTTACCGTTATGCGTTTTTTCGCGTTTCACAACAAGTTTGACTCCGCCGGATATAAGCGACAGCCAATCTTTATAAAAATATATTAAAATTGCAAGCAGGGTACCTGCATGAAGCGCCAAATCAAACGAGTCGGAAATATTATCCCACTTAAAAAGCCAGGGCATAATGTTCAGGTGCGCCGAACTTGAAATCGGTAAAAATTCGGTAAGGCCCTGAACAATACCCAAAAATACGGATTGCAACCATTCTGCCATTTCAATCACCCCTTATGACCTATAAGTTCTTTATAAAGCCCTATATAGGAACCTGCCGACGCCGACCAGCTGTTGTTGCACGCCATACCGCGTTTACGCAGTATATCCCAACCGTTTTTGTCGGAGTATCCGGCAAGTGCACGCCAGACCGAATTTTCCATTTCATGGGCATTAAAGTTTTTAAACGTAAAACCGTTACCCTCACCGTTGCCGCTGTCGGTAATTGTATCGTTAAGACCGCCCGTTTCGCGAACGATAGGTACAGTGCCGTAACGCAATGCCACCATTTGCGCAAGACCGCACGGCTCGCTTTTGCTCGGCATTAAAAACATATCGGAACCGGCATAAATACGGTGTGCAAGGGTAGCATCAAATCCAAGTTTAAGTCCCACTTTTTCGGGATACTTCTGAGCCATTTCATAAAAGAATGTTTCAAACTCCCATTCACCCGAACCCAAAATCACAAACTGTAAATCAGCTTTAAGCAGCTCCTCAAAAACGCATTTTACAAGGTCAAGACCCTTATGCTTTACAAGTCGCGTCACCATACCTATTACAGGCACGTCTGCACGCACTGGCAGACCCATATATTTTTGAAGTTCGGTTTTATTGAACTCTTTGCCCTCAATATTATCAACACTGAAATTTTTGAATATAAGCGGATCGGTTTCGGGATTATACACGTCGTAGTCTATTCCGTTTACAATGCCGGTAAGTTTATAGGTAAACTGTTTAAGTATGCTGTCGAGCCCGTGTGAATAATACGGTTCAAGTATTTCACGTGCATAAGTCGGCGAAACGGTTGTAACCTTGTCTGCGCACTGAATTGCGCCTTTCATAAAGTTTACGCAGCCGTCATATTCCACCAGACTCTCTCTGCCCGGAAGAAGGCCGAGCAAGTCACCGTAAAGTTCCATACCGTATTTGCCCTGATACTGGATATTGTGAATGGTAAAAACGGTTTTTATATTGCTGTACAGATCATTGTGCTTATAAAACTCATTGAGATAAACAGGTATCATTGCAGTCTGCCAATCGTTGCAGTGAATAATATCCGGTGTAAAACCTATATAGGGTATTACTTCAAGAACAGCGCGCGAAAAAAAGGCGAAGCGCTCGGCATCATCATAATGACCGTAAAGCATATCCCTTTTAAAATAATACTCGTTGTCTATAAAATAGTATATAACGCCGTCTAAGTGTGCCTCAAATATTCCGCAATACTGCCTTCTCCACGAAACAGGAACCGTTATATTGCCTATAAATGTCATTTTTTCACGCAGTTCACCGCTTATAGAACCGTATAACGGCATAATAACACGGCAGCCGATAAGCCTGCGGCGAAGCGCCTTTGGCAATGCGCCCGAAACATCTGCAAGTCCGCCCGACATTGCAAACGGATATGCCTCACTTGTAGCAAATAAAATTTTCATATATAACTCCTAAATTGTACCGAAACTTTAAATTTGTTGATTTTTTTCTACAAAAAACGCCTTATCCTCGGTACCGCGGGCAACCATTCCGTCGCCTATAGAGGCATTTTTATCAAAAACGGCGTTATCAACAACAGCGTCGGCACCCACTGTTACACTTTGCATCAAAATACTGTTTTCAACAACGGCACCTTTTACAACCTTTACCCCTCTGAAGAGAACGCTGTTTTTAACCGTTCCCTCAATTATGCAACCCTCGGCTATAAGAGAGTTGCTCACGGCGGATTTTGTGCCGTAGCGCGTGGGCATATCGTCACGCGTTTTGGTGTATATGGGACGATCGGCGTTGAACAGATCTTTTCTTATATCTGACCTTAATAAATCAAAGTTTGATTTGCGGTATGCTTTGATACTGTCCATAACGGCTACATAACCTTTATGCTCATAAGTCATAACTTTAAGGTTGTCTACGTTTGCCGAAATAATATTTTCGCCTATTGTATTTCCGCCGTTTTCATAAGAATTTTTTACAAGTTCTATAAGTTTATCACGGTTGAACACATATATACCCATACTGCGGTAGTCGTCAGCCGCAATTTTATCGGGGAAACCCGCAAGCAATACCCTGTTATTTTTGTCGGTGCTTAAAGTCATTGTATTGTCGGTGTTGACTCTTTCAAGACCTTTGTAACACACAACGGTAACATCGGCTTTGTTTGCGGTATGTTTGTTTAAAATTGACTCGATATCAACATTGGCTACCGTTCTGGCATCACAAAGGACCATTGTTTCGGCGTTGCAGCGAATTATAAAATCCATAGCGCCGTAAAGCGCTTCAATATGATTTTGATAGAGCCTTGCCCTGCTTATGTTAAATGGGGGCAATATTCTGACGCCGCCGCTTTTGCGGTCAAGGTCCCAATATATTCCGCTGCCTATATGGTCCATAAGCGAACGGTATTTTTCTTTGGTAATGATGCCTACGTTTGTAACGCCGGCGTTAACAAGATTTGAAAGGCTGAAATCTATAAGGCGGTATCTGCCGCCGTATAAAACAGAGGCAATAGACCTTTTTTTGGTTAAGCATTCAAGTGTTTCATCGTATGCGTTTGCAAAAATAATTCCTGCCACCGATGTTGCGCTCATAGTTATGCCTCCTCCTTTACAACGTTTTCGGTTATCATCTCTTTGGCGTTTATTTTAACGCCTTTACCAACGGTAACACCGCTGCCTATAACGGTAATTCCGAAATCTTCGGGTGCAATATCCTCAGGATCCGCTCCTACCGAAGCATTTTCATCTATAACGGCATTTTCCGCTATTATTGCGTATTTGACATTCGCGCCGCGTTTAATAACGGCTCCGGGCATTACAAGCGAATACTCAACCTTTGCACCCTCTCCAACAACAACGTTTTCAAAAAGTATTGAATAATCAAGTAAGCCGTTTACCTCACAGCCGTCGGTTATAAGCGAGTGTTCGACCTTTGCGGTATCCGAAATGTACTGTGGGGGCAGTGCCACCGTGCGCGAATATATGCGCCAATTGCGGTCCGAAAGGTTAAGGTTGATTTTCGGGTTAAGAAGGTCAAGATTTGCCTCCCACAAAGAGTCAACCGTTCCTACGTCTTTCCAATAATCGTTGAATTGATAAACCATCATAAGTTCGCCGCGGTTCAGCATAAGCGGTATAACATTTTTGCCGAAATCGTTTTCTGAATCGGGATTTTTGTTGTCCTCAACAAGATACTTTTTAAGTTTGCTCCAGGTAAAGACGTAAATACCCATTGACGCCAAACGGCTTTTCGGATTTTTAGGCTTTTCTTCAAACTCATAAATACTGCCGTCGCGGTTGGTGTTCATAATGCCGAAACGCGAAGCTTCTTCAAGCGGAACCTCTAAAACAGATATGGTACATGCGGCACCGGTAGACTCATGCTGCTCTATCATTTTGGAGTAGTCCATTTTATAAATATGGTCGCCTGAGAGGATAAGTACATATTCGGGATTATATCTCTCAATAAATTCGATGTTCTGATATATGGCATTTGCCGTTCCTTTATACCAATCGCCGCCCTTTTGACCCTGATAAGGCGGCAAAATATGCACGCCGCCGTTCTGGCGGTCTAGATCCCACGGTTTGCCGGAACCTACGTAGTCGTTAAGTTCAAGAGGTTTGTACTGTGTAAGTATGCCCACGGTATCTATGCCCGAATTTGTACAGTTTGAAAGCGGAAAATCGATAATCCGGTATTTTCCGCCGTAGGGTACCGCAGGCTTGGCTATTTTGCCTGTAAGCACGCCCAAACGGCTGCCCTGTCCGCCTGCCAAAAGCATTGCAACACATCTTTTTTTAATCACAAGAACATCTCCTTTTTAAATTGCCGCGATTTTAATACATTAAAAAATTCAAATATAAACTCCGTTTTATTTGAGGCGTTTGCCTTTGTGTTTTTTAGGGGCTTTGTAATACGTTACCGAAAGTGCCGGTATATCAAGCGAAACAGAATTTTCATACCCGTGCATAGGTATTTGTTCGCTTTGGTATTCTGCCTTAACGCCGCCGGTTCCGCCGTATTTTTCATCATCGGTCGTAAATACGGTTTTATAACAACCGTCGGTCGGCACGCCTATGCGGTAACCTTGCCGTGACACGGGCACAAAATTGCAAACACAAATAATTTCATCGCCCGCCTTATTTATGCGCCTGAAAGATATTATACTTTGCGTATAGTCATCGTTTGAGATCCACGAAAAGCCCTCCCAGGAATAGTCGATCTGCCACAGCTGACTGTTTTTTACATAAAACCTGTTAAGGTCCTTTACAAAATTTTGCATATTGCGGTGTGCATCATAATCAAGCAACAGCCAATCAAGGGCAGAATCATATTTCCACTCGATAAACTGTGCAAATTCCTGACCCATAAACAAAAGTTTTTTGCCAGGATGCGCCATCATATATGCGTAAAAGGTTTTTAAGTTTGCAAATTTTTCTTCATACTCACCTGGCATCTTATTTATAAGCGAACATTTGCCGTGAACCACCTCATCGTGCGATATAGGCAGTATAAAGTTTTCTGAAAAAGCATAAAAGAACGAAAATGTAAGGCAGTCGTGATTGTATTTTCTGAAGTATGGATCAAGCGACATATATCTTAACATATCGTTCATCCAACCCATATTCCATTTAAAATTAAATCCGAGTCCGCCGTCTGACGCAGGCTTTGTAACCATAGGCCACGCGGTAGACTCCTCGGCTATCATCATAACAGCCGGATTTGCGGAAAACGCCGCAGAGTTTACACGGCGCAGCAGTTCGACCGCCTCAAGGTGCTCTCTGCCGCCGTATGAATTAGGCAGCCATTCGCCGCCGTTTCTGCCATAATCAAGGTAAAGCATTGAGGCTACAGCGTCAACGCGCAGACCGTCAATATGATATTCTTTGATCCAGAACGCCGCGCTTGAAACCAAAAAGTTCATCACTTCAACCTTGCCGTAATCAAATACGCAGGTCCCCCACTCTTTATGCTCGCCGCGGCGCGGGTCGGCGTATTCATAACAGGGTGTACCGTCAAATCTGTAAAGCCCGAACCCATCTTTAGGAAAATGCGCAGGCACCCAATCAAGTATAACACCTATGCCCGCACCGTGCATAACGTCAACAAACTTTTTAAAATCGGCAGGTGTGCCGTATCTTGAAGTGGGCGCAAAATAGCCCGTAACCTGATACCCCCAGGAACCCTCATACGGGTACTCTGTAATCGGCATAAGTTCTATATGGGTGTAACCCATTTTTTTAACGTATTTTGAAATCTCTTTTGCGGCGGTTACATAGTCATACGTATTGCCGTCGGCAAAGCGTTGCCAAGAACCCAAATGCACCTCATATATATTTACGGGTTGTTCCAAAATATTTTTGTTTTTAAGGTTGTCTGCCCACTCGGCATCGCCCCAGACGTAACCGTCATCGGCATAGACCTTTGACGCGTTTGCCGGTGCCGTTTCAAAATGCCTGGCATACGGGTCGCTTTTTAAAGTTATTTTGCCGTCGGGCGAGGTTATTGCATATTTATAAGCGGCAAAGTTTTCAATGCCGTTTATGTGCGTTTCCCAAACACCGCCCACCGATTTGACCATCGGATTGCTTTCTGCCGACCAGTTGTTAAAATCGCCCACCACGCTTACGGCATGTGCATTAGGCGCCCACACCCTGAAATCAACGCCGGTGTCGTCCAAAAACGAGCCTAAATATTCATAGGCGTTATCTATAACCGAGTTATTAAAACTATTATTAAAGTCCTGCATTTTTAATTCCCTTCTTTGCCGACAGACATCATCATTGTACCTAAAAAAATACAATCGTTTACGCGACTTGAATTTAAACAATAAATCTACTGCTTTATTATAACTAATTACATTTGATTTTTCAATAGTTTTTGTCATAAAACAGAAAATTTATCATTCAATTTTCGACATTTTTGTACATTGTATACAAAAAATCAAGCGTTTTTATGCCTAAAATAAAATTATGAGCGTTTTTTAAATTTTTCACGCAGAAAAAGCGATGACTCAACGTTTACCAAAACCGTTTCGGTACCTATTACTTTTATGTCATCCCATGGTATTATTATGTCTTCTTCACGACCGAAAAGTCCGAAAAACCGTAATCTGCCGAAAATAATTATCGACGTAAGATTTCCGCTTAAAGTATCTATTTCAATATCGGATATAAACCCCAAAACGCACCCGTCGTTTACACAGACTACCTGTTTGTTGCGTAAATCGTCAATTCTGCAAAGCATATAACAATCACTCCTGAATACATATTATGAAAAATCATTATATAAAATAACTTGACTTAATTATTTTGAGTTGATATAATATCATAGCAGCGTATTTTGCTGGAGTGGCACAGTTGGTAGCGCAATTGATTCGTAATCAATAGGTCGTGGGTTCAAGTCCCATCTCCAGCTCCACGTCGGAATGGGCTTTGCTCCATTCCGATTTTTTTATTACATAAAAAATCAGTCATATTTCGTCATTCCCCATTTATCGCAAGTATCTCTATGATCAGGCAAGGCCAAAACAAAAAAATCCTGTACTCAGTACAGGATTTTTTATTTATTATTTAAATATCAGTGTTTTATGCAACACCGACACGGCAAATCCGGTGTTAAACGTTTTTATTATCTGTGCCGCATTTGTCTGAGAAACAAAATTACTGCGAGTATTGTAACCGCGACCGAATATCCCATTACCCAAAAAATATGAGGCAGTATATTTGAATAATCGCCGCTCAGTACCGCCCTCTCTAACTCTACTGCGTGCAAAAACGGCAGTACGGCAGCAATTTTTTCAAATGCGCCCCCTACCAATGATATATCAAACCAAACGCCCGACAGCCACGCAGTCAGATTTGTGAGCAAGGCGCCGCAGATACCGCCCGTTTGCTTCACCGTAAGCACGCTGCCGCAAAGCAGTCCCAAAGAAATAAAGAAAATTGACACCGGTATTATAAAAAGTACGGCGTAACCAATTGTAACGGTTATTTTAAGTCCCAAAACAATTGCAACCGCATAGCAAATTATACACTGAAAGACCGCTATCGGAATAATGGGCAGAGCGTAACCGAAAATAAAATCCGCAGATGTCATAGGAGTTGTATACAACCTTTCAAGAAATGCGCTTTCTCTGTCTTTTGCAATCAAGGTAGCAGAAAACAGTGTCATAAATGAAAGACCGAATACCGAAATGCCGGGAGTCAGTTTTTCTATTCTGAACAGGTCAACAGGCACATTTGCCTGTATTGCGGATAAAAGCAGAATCAGAACAATCGGAAATCGCAAAGCGAATGCAACGGTCAGCGGATCTCTTAATATTTCTTTGACGGTTCTTTTTGCAAATGTCAGCATTTTCATTGCTCTGCCCCCCTTACTATTGCAATAAACGCTTCCTCAAACTTTTCGGCACCTACCGAATTTTTAAGTTGATCGGCAGTGCCGAGCGCAAGCATTTTTCCGTCTTTCATAATTCCTATTCTGTCAGACAGTGCCTCGGCCTCTTCCATATAATGCGTGGTAAGAACAACCGTTATTTTTCCTTTAAGAGCGCGAATTACATCCCATAACTCGCTTCGGGCAATTACATCAAGCCCCAAAGTAGGTTCATCTAAAAACAAAATTTTCGGTTCGCTTATCAAAGCCATTGCTATGCTGAGCCTGCGCTGCCAGCCGCCCGATAATTTTGACGCTTTTCGGTGTAAAATTTTATCAAAACCGAAACGTGTTGAAAACTCGGCTGTTTTTGCGGCGGTTTTTTCTTTTGAAAAGCCGTGAACGCCGCACATAAGTTCCAAATTCTCTTTTACCGATAAATTAGGCGCAACAGCTGTTTCCTGAGGTGAAACAGCGATTAGGTTTTTCACCTTAGATGAATTGCTTACTATGCTGTTGCCCATAAGTTTTGCGTCACCCGAAGTAGGTCTTACAAGGCACGACAGCATTCGCACAGTTGTTGTTTTGCCTGCACCGTTTACACCGAGCAGCGAAAACAGCTCACCCTCGTTGACCGTTAAGTTAAGCGCGTTGACTGCGGTAAGATCTTTATATTTTTTTGTCAGATTTTCTGTTTCTATCGCTTTCATAATTACCGACCTCACTTTTTATTGCTGCAATAATGAAGTTTTAATCCGTTGTAGGCATCCGTAATAACACGGCTTATAAATTCTTCATCCAAATCAAGATACTGCGTTGCAATCATTGTTGCTATTCCGTGAACACAGATCCACATCTCAATATGAAAAAGGTACGCATCATCGTCGCTTATATTAAGCTTTTCTTTTATAAGTCTTACAAACGGTTCAACCTCTTTTCGGTTTTCGGATATTTTTTCATCCGAACGGTCGCGCATAAAAAGCAGTTTAAAAAGTTCTTTTTCTTCACCGGCAAATTTTATGTAAGCCATACCGCTTGCCTTATATGCGGGATATTTATCGCTTTTCATACCGTCGTCCAAAAATTTTAAGTAAACACGGTTTGCAGCGGCTATAACCTCATCCTGCACCTCTTTCATATTTTTGAACAGACCGAAAATCGGCTTTGATGATGAACCCAGACGCTCTCCGAGCCCTCTTGCCGTAATCGCTGAAAATCCCTTTTCTTTTGTGAGATTAAGCGCGGCATCTATAACATCTTCACGGGTAAACATAAATTTTCTCGGCAAAATATCACATCCTTTAAGCAACGTATGTTGCGCTACATCTGTTTTTTATTATATATCGTACGCGCAAATATGTCAATAAGGCGTCGCATTCAATTATTCTGCAGATCAAAAATTAAGCAAATATTAAGATATTATTATAGCGTTTCAACTTGTATTAGGTGCCGCAATCATATATAATTGTTTTAACGGGAACCGTTATTTTTTGTTTGCGTACAATATATTTTGAGGTGGGGTGTTATTATGAAAAGCAAAAATAAAAAGCGCACGGGCAAGCGCGTGTTTACCGTAATTCTGGTTTTGATTTTGTGTTGCGCCGCCGCACTGACAGTGCTTAAATTTCAAGATAAAATATTCGGCGAAAAAATTTTTGATAAACCGGCACAAAGCACCGATACAGACAAAAAATCTTCGCTTGAAAAAATTACCCTAAATACATCCGTGGTGGAAATTTCATACAAAGACGGTATTTTAAAAGCGGACGCAATAACCCCGTCGTTAGACACGTGTACTTTAAAAACTACGATATACGATTTAAAAGGCGAAAAAATACTAGGTGAAGTAAATCTTGACGATGCGGCGTGGGTAACAGGGCTTACAAAAAATGGATTTTACGCAATTGATATTTTAAATAAAACTGCATTTTTATACGACCGCAACGGCAGGCAGATATTAAGTAAAACCTTTGCCGGTGATAATATCTGGTCGTATGCGGCAGCATTCAGTTATGATGAAAAATACATCGCCTATAACGACCCGACCGACAGCGTTCTTCATATATATGACCGCGATACCAAAAGCGAAACCTCTTCAAAAACGGAATTTTCAATAAGAGAAATTCTGAATTTTGAAGATAATACGATTACGGTTTTGGGGGTAGACGGTCAAACCGCAAGAATCAGCATTAAGGATTTTAAAACAACTATGATTTCTAACGATAAACAATGCTCGTATAAATCACAGTACTACTCTATCGGTATGACCGAAAACAACTTTAAATGTTGCTCTGCAGGCAAAACGGTGTTTATTCCGTTTGAGTCGATTGACGAAATAGTTGTAGGAATGGGCAAAAACGCCTTTGCCACCACCATTATGCAAAAAAACGGTACGCTTATACGCATTTATTCACTGAACGAAGAAAAAATATATGAAACCGAAACCGCCGAAAACGTTGAAAGCATTATCTTTGCCGATAATAAAGTTTTGGCGCTTAACGGAAATTGTCAGGAAGAAAAGCATAATATTGCGGAAATAGACTATAAAAAAGGCAACGTAAAAAGTTTTAAAACTTTAAGCGGCGACACCGCAACCGAAGAAACCCCGCAAACAAGCGAAATTAAAACCGCAAAACCTGCAAGCACGGCAAAAATCATAAAAAATGTACCGCTTATAAAACAGTTTCCCGAATATCCGACAGGGTGCGAATCCGTGAGCACGGTTATGGCAATGCAATATATGGGCGACAACATAACCGTAAAAGATTTTGTAAGCGGTTACCTGCCCCAAAGTTCTGAATTTTATATTTCAGAGGGCAAAAAATACGGTCCGTCACCGTATGAGGTTTTTATAGGCACATCGACTTCAAACCGTTCATACGGATGTATGGCAACGGTTATTGAATCCTCTTTGAAAAATTATTACGGCAACAATGCAGAAATAATCAACGCGACCGGCACTGAGTTGCCGGCGCTTTGCGAATCTTACGTAAACAACGATATGCCGGTAATTATTTGGGCTACCGTAAATATGGTGCAAACAGAGTCTAAAAATTCGTGGTATCTGGCAGACGGAACGCGTTTTACCTGGCCCGGTAACGAGCACTGTCTGCTTTTGGTGGGGTTTGACTCCAAAAATTATTATTTTAACGACCCGTATTCGGGCAAACTTATTGAATACAAAAAATCAATTGCCGAGAGCCGATATAAAGAGCTCGGTATGCAATCGATAGTAATAAAAAAGTAAAACGGTGATTCAAATGTACGATGAACTGACAGAAATAGATATTAAAAAAATGAAAGAAGAACTTGAGTACCGCACAACCGTGGTGCGCCCTAAAATACTTGAAGAGGTTAAATTTACACGCAGTTTCGGTGATCTTTCCGAAAATGCCGAATACCACGCCGCAAAGCGTGAACGCGGCAAAAACGAAAGCCGAATTAGATATTTGCGCAATATGATAAAAACGGCAGTTATAATCGACACCTCAAGCAGTGCGGATACCGTAGGTCTTTTTGACACCGTAACCTACTATATTGAAGAGGACGACTGTGAGGAACAGGTAAGAATAGTAACCTCGCTTCGCCGCGATCCCTTCAAAAAAATTATAAGCAAAGAGTCGCCGCTCGGCAGCGCGATTATGGGTCACAGAGTCGGTGACCGCATAAGCGTTAAAGTAAACGATGAATACAGTTATTACATAGTTATAAAAAACATAGAAAAAGGGGTCGACGACGACTCCCTTGAAATCAGAAAATTTTAAGGTTTTAATAATACACGCAGCGGCAAGGTAAAACTTGCCTTTTTTTAAAATATAAAATATAATAGACACGGTCAATAAAAAGGATCTGAAAATATGAAACTTATAAATCCCGTCAAACTTGCAAAGTGGATTTTTGCGGTTATAGGTGCCGTAATTTTTGCAAACGGCGTATCGGTGTTTTTTACCTCAAATATAAACATAGGTAATTTTTTAACGGTTCTGTCGGGCGCTGCGATTATGCTGCTTGCCTTTTTTTACGGCAGACTTGCAAAGTGGTTTAAATTTATTTTAATTTTATGTATTGCGGTTGTCGTATGTATGTCGTCTTTCTTAATCGCATACGGCAAAAACGACAATGTTACATACAAAGAAGACGCTGTTATTGTGCTTGGCGCGGCACTGCACAAAAGCACGCCGAGTCTGTCACTTAAAAGGCGGCTTGACGCGGCGGTTGACTATCACAGTAAAAATCCCGACTCGATAATAGTGGTAAGCGGAGGTAAAGGCTCGCAGGAGAGCATAACCGAATCCGACGCAATGGAACAATATCTGATTGAAAAAGGTGTGCCGCAAGAAAAAATATTAAAGGAATCGGACTCCACCGGCACGTATGAGAATTTTAAATTCTCAAAGCAGATTTTAGACAGCAGTCTGGGCAAAGACTATACAGCGGCGTTTCTTACAAACGAATTTCATATTTTCAGAAGTGTTAAATACGCAAAAGCCGCTGGTTTTACAAACATTACCCACTGTCACGGCAATACACCGGCTTCATACATAATTACGGGAACACTTCGCGAATGTTTGGCGGTTGTATATTCACTGTTTAAAAAATAAAAAAAGTCTGAAAATACATTTTAAATCGGGGGCTTATTTAACTATGCGAACAAACGGAATTTTAATGCCGGTGTTTTCACTGCCGTCACCATACGGAATAGGAACCTTTGGCGATGCGGCTTACGAATTTGTGGATTTTTTAAAAAAGGGCGGGCAATCTTTTTGGCAAATACTGCCCATAAATCCCACAAATTACGGTGACTCGCCGTATCAGTCTTTTTCGGCGTTTGCCGGCAATCCTTATTTTATAGATCTTGACATACTTGTAACAGAGGGATTGCTTACCAGGTCTGAAATTGAGGACTGTGACTTTGGCGATAATATTGAATGTGTCGATTATGCAAAACTTTATAACAACCGCTACCCTCTTTTAAAAAAGGCGTTTAACCGCTTTAATATGAATAAAAATTATCTTGAATTTACGGCAGAGAATTCATATTGGCTTGACGACTATGCACTTTTTACCGCGATTAAAAAGGTAAACCGCGAAACGGCATGGAACAATTGGGAAAATCCGCTTAAAAATCGTGAACCCGACGCACTTAAAAAAATTGCCGAATACTGCGAAAATGAAATAAATTTTTATAAATTTCTGCAATTCAAATTTTATGAGCAATGGTACGCGCTTAAAAAATATGCAAATAAAAACGGCATTAAGATTATCGGCGATATACCTATTTATGCTGCGTTTGATTCTGCCGATGTATGGTCAAACCCTGATCAGTTTATGCTTGACAGCGACTGCAACCCAAAACTTGTTGCAGGAGTTCCGCCGGATGCGTTCAGCAGTGACGGTCAACTTTGGGGCAATCCCGTTTACGATTGGGATTATATGAAAAAAACAAACTACTCATGGTGGAAAAAGTATTTAAGCAATGCGCTTTGCCGTTATGATGTTGTACGTATAGACCACTTCAGAGGGTTTGAATCGTTTTTTGCAATACCTTACGGCGATAAAGATGCCAAAGGCGGTAAGTGGATAAACGGCCCTGACACCGACCTGTTTGATGAAATAAAAAAAGATTTCGGTGAAAATCTGCCTATAATTGCCGAGGATCTGGGCGTTATTACGCCTGCAGTTCGCAGAATGCTTGACAAAACGGGATTTTGCGGTATGAAAGTTTTGCAGTTTGCATTTGACGGCGACAGCAACAACGCATATCTGCCGCACAATCTTATAAGAAATTGCGTTGTATACATAGGTACGCACGATAATGATACTGTTATAGGCTGGCTTAAAAACAGCGATGCCGAAACCGTAAAATACGTTAAGAATTATTTGAACTGTCAAAGCGATGACGGTTTTAACTGGACTATGATAAAGGCGGCAATGTCAAGCGTTGCAGACACCTGCATAATTACGGCGGCAGATTTGTTGGGTCTCGACTCAAAAGGCCGTATAAATACACCGTCCACCCTCGGAGGCAATTGGACCTGGCGTATAAAGCGCGAATGTATCAACGACTGGCTTGCCGAAATTTTAAAGGAAAACACTGCGCTTTACGGCAGATGCCCTGAAAACGGCGACAATATACGGCGTTGACACCGCAAATAATTTAGTATGACCCTGTTTTAAAAATTTAAGGGAGTATGTGTTTTTATTACACATACTCCCTTTTAATTTTATACCTGATAAATTTTAGTGTGTCAGGAAGAACATCGCAATAAACAGCAATGCGATGATCCATGTTCCGGCGTTTATCTTTTTGGACTTGCCGGTCAAAAGCTCGATTGCAATATATGTCATTAAACCGAAAGCGATACCGTAAGATATATTATACGAAAACGGCATCATTACAATTGTCATAAATGACGGTAATGCAACCGCAGGGTTTTTCCAGTCGATTTCGGTTACGCCGCCCATCATAAGAATACCTACATATATAAGCGCTGCCGCATACGCACACGACGGAATAAGCGCCGCAACGGGTGATAAAAACATTGCTATGAAGAACATACCGCCGGTTATCATAGCCGCAAGACCTGTTCTGCCGCCTGCCGCAACACCCGATGAAGCCTCAACAAATGTAGTTACGGTTGAAGTGCCGCAAACCGCACCGGTGCAGGTTGCAATAGCATCCGAAAGCATTGCCTTGCCCATATTTGGGACTTCATCTTCGCCCTTATCGTTTTTAATAAGCATATCGCCCGACTTGCATGCGCCGTAAAGCGTACCCATAGTATCAAACATATCAACAAGGCAAAATGCAAGCGCAGTGGTGACAAAAGTAATAACAAGTGTTGTTACCGAATGTGTTTCAAGGTATGCCGAAAAGTCAAATCCCTCGGTGAATACTTTACCGAACGATAATTTTGCAAAATCGCCGAAAGCGACAAACGGATTTAAGGTTCCGAATGAAAAATCTTTATAAAAACCGGGAACGGTAAAGCCCAACGCATAATAAAGAACCGTGCCTGCAAGTATGCTCCAAAGCATAGCGCCCTTTACGCCGCGTCTGCCTAACGCAGCAATTGTGATAAGTGTTATTATTGTAATAAGCATAGGCATAATGCTGCCCCATGTGGCGTCACCCAAAAGGTTAAATGAAGCGAGTGTAACGCAGGTTGACGCGTTGTTTACAATTATGCCCGAATCCTGTAATCCGAGAAAAGCAATAAACAAACCTATACCTGCAGGAATTGCAATTTTAACGGTTCTCGGGATTGCCTCAAACACCAATTTTCTGATACCGGTTACAGTAAGTATTATAAAAAGAATACCGTCAGCCAAAACAAACAAAAGTGCGTTGGCGTAACTGAAGCCCAAACCGAAGCAAACGGTATAAACAAAAAACGCGTTAAGACCCATACCCGATGCCTGAGCAAGCGGTAAATTTGCAAGAAGACCGATAAGCACAGTGCCTATAACCGCAGAAATTGCAGTTGCTATGTAAACCGCGCCGTAGGATACGCCTTCAAGTTCCGAAAACATACCGGGATTTACAAGCAAAATATAGCTCATTGCCATAAACGTTGTAAGACCGGCGATTATTTCGGTTTTTACTGTTGTGCCGTTTTGTTTAAGTTTGAATAATTTTTCCATAAACATTTCCCCATAAAAAATAATAAAAGGTTTAACGGGCAATTAAAATTTTAGTTCCGTAAACCTTTTATTTATTATATCACATTATATTTTTTTGTCAACACCGATTATTAAACCGCGCATTTTACAAACGGTCAGCCAAAAGAACTTCACGGTTTGTTCCGTAAAAAATATCATCTTTTCCGCTTATTTTTTTGCACAGCCGTTCAAACCACTCCCACGAATTGTATGCGTCAAACTCATAACTGTGACCCCAAATATATAAAACCGCGGGTTTGTCGGTTTTAAGAGCAATAAAGTTGTTTACCGCCTTTTCGGTACTCTCCGTATCAAGACTGTGCTCGGTAGGATTAAATCTGTAAAGATTCTCCTGCCTGTCAAAGCAGTGAGTTGAGGTGATTGTTCTTGAATACTTTACACCGGTGTTATTTTTAATAATTTCGGCTACGCGGTCGTCGTTGTTTATCTCACCACACGGATATGCCATACCTACTACCTCATAACCGCAGAGTTTGCTTAAATTTTCCCTGTCTTTTTCTACCTGACGGATAATCTCGGCCTCATCAAGCAAAGTAAGGCGCGGATGCGTAAGGGTATGTACCGCAACTTCGTGATTTTTGTAGATTTCAGGCACCTCTTCGGGCATTACTTTGTTGTGCGTAACCTTAACGCCGTTAATATTAAGTTCGCCCGGCTTGCCCAAAAGTTCCGAGTTAAGGTTAAAAGTGCATTTGAGCCCGTACTTATTAAGTATTTTTATAAGTCTTATATCCTGCGTTACGCCGTCATCAAAGCTGAATGTAACCGCCTTTGTTTTTCCGTTAAACATTAAAATCAACCTCACAACATAGTTTTATCCGAACTTATTATACAACACCGCCACAGATAAGTCCACCGTTTTTTTATACAGTAAAACCGAACCCCACTTTGAAAACGGGGTCCGGCATTTAATATATTGTTTACTCTATTTCTTCGGTACGGTAGATAAATTTAACCTTGCCGTCCATATCGTCCGAAATACCGGCAAAATTGCGATAGTTTTTCGAAACGTCAACGGTTGCTTTAAACCTTGTTGCAACATTTTTAATATCACCGTTTACAAACTCGGTTACTTTGCCGATGCCCTCATCGTTCAACTTTTTAAGTCCGCCCGACAACTGCATAGCGCCGTTTTTAAGTTGTGACACGCCGTCTACCAAAGCAGGTGTGCCGTCCTTGAGTTGTAAAACGCCGTCATAAAGCGTGTTTATACCGTCTTTCAACTGCGAAGTGCCGTCTTTAAGCTTAGTTGCACCGTCGGCGGCATCCGAAACGCCTTTTGTGTACGCCTGTATTCCGAGATAAAATGCGTTGTAACTGTCAAGTGAAGATTTAAGCGCAATTACCTTTTTTGAACCCTCTGACGCAGCGGCAAGTTTTGCCTGCACTTCATCCGAAGCCATATTTTCGGCTATTGCTTTTTGAACTTCGGCTTCAACTCTCTGTGATATTGTTGCCTTTATTTCATCGGTCTGCATTTGCGCTTCAATTGCCGCTTCTATTGCCGCCTTTTGAGCTTCAGGCACAAGACCTGCAGCAACTGCGGCATCATAACTTGCCTTTGTCATTTGTCCGTTTGTCGCAATGGGAATAACGCTCTCTGCAACTTTATCGCGTACACCGGCGGTAACTTTCTGTTCAATAAGGGGGCGTTTTTCCTCAACAGCGGCAGTCACCTGCTCTAACGCCTGATTGTATACGGATGTGCTGTCAAGAGACGCTATAACTTTATTTAAAACGTTTGCATAATTCTCTATTGTAAGAGGTGCCGGAATATTAAGACCGCCGGCAGCAAGCTGCTCGTTTGCGGTTGAAAGCAACGTTTCAAATACCTGCTTTGCACCGCCGTTCAACGTAGCGTTATTGCTCTTTAATTCATCAAGACCGGCAGAAAGGTCAGCCGCACCGTTATTTATCAGAGCGGACGCGTCTTTTAAATCTTTTGCACCGGATGCAAGTTTATTTATACCCTCTACAAGAACGCCTGACTTTGTAAGCAGGGTGTCAAGTCCGTTATACAGTGCAGATGAACCGTCAAGCAACTGATTCATACCGTTGGTAAGCTGACCTATTGAATCGGTAATTCCGCTTACGCTGTCAAATTTTGATGTATCGATATCATTAAACAGTTCATTTGTTGCGATTGTAACGGTTGTGCCGAGTTTAAAGTTTTTGACATCGGCGGTTATCTCAACGTAATCGGGGATCTCAAACTTACTGTTGGATATTCCCAGATTTTCCTGAAGTCCCGGCAAAGCCACACCTATAATTGCGGTGTGATCGCCGTCATTTATAAGTTTGCCGTTTGAAACTTCGACATTTCTGAATGTGTCGCTGTCTAAAAGCATACCTGTAAGCATAGCAAAAGGAACGTATATCTTTTCATCTTTGCCGTCTATGTTTACGGTTTCATACTGGCGGTTTTCATAATCAAAACGTATAGTAACCTTGCCGCTTTTGCCGGCGATTTTTTCTGCACTTATGTTTTCACCGTCTAACTTGTATGAAATCGATAAACCTACCGGCAGTTCTTTTTCAATATTGCCCTGATAATAAATATCATTGCCGTCGGCGTCCCAAACAGTCATATTGTCGCCGTTAAGGGTATACTTTTCATCGCCCTTAACATTTTCAATATCTGTAAGGTTTGTTTTGTCGGTCAATTTACCTGATGAAAGCGCATTTTTGATCCAGTCGCTGACAATTATCTTTTTAACCGAACCGTCTTTACCGGCTATAACGTATACCGTTTCATTTTTTGAAATTTCGCCTTTTTGTTCCGTTGTTTCCTGAGCTGCCGAACCTGTGTCTTTAGTTTCGGCTGTTTTATCTTTTTCCAATGCGTAAGACGCTACGGTGGTACTTATAACAAGCATAATGCTTAATATTATCGCCGTAAGTTTTATATGAGTGTTTTTCATATTACTCTGCCTCCACTTTATTTTTATTATCTATCTTTGTCATACCTAAGGTTGTTTTGCAAATGATCTTATCAAAGAGCATAAACATGGCAGGAAGTATAAATATTACAAGGATCATACTTATTACGGCTCCCCTTGCCATCAGCATACACATTGAACTGATAATCTCAATATCCGAGTAAACCGCAACGCCGAATGTTGCCGCAAACAGACCCATACCCGAAACAAGTATGGACGGGATTGATGTGTAAAGCGCCGTATGAACCGAAGTCTTTTTATCGTTTCCGCCTATCCTTTCGGACTTGTATCTGGTAGTCATAAGTATAGCGTAGTCAACCGTAGCGCCGAGCTGGATCGTGCTTATACATATAGGTGTAATAAACGCCATACTCTGTCCGAGGTAGTGCGGCAGACCCAGGTTAATAAAGATACCGAGTTCAATTACCGCTATCAGAATAACCGGCAGAGATACCGATTTTTCTACAAGTAAGATGATAACAAATATAGCCACGATAGAAACCGCGTTTACAACCATAAAGTCGTGGTCGGTTGTTTCTATCATATCTTTCATACAGGGCGCTTCGCCTATAAGCATTCCGCCCTTGTCATATTTTTTCAAAATGGCGTTGAGGCTGTTTATCTGCTCGTTTACGTCGTCGCTTGCCGCCTTGTATTCTGAATTAATAAGCAACAGTTCCCATTTATCACTTTTTAAAATGGATTTTATGCTGTCGGGCAATATTTCCTGCGGTACGCGTGAGCCTACAACCGATTCAAGGCCCAAAACATATTTAACGCCGTCAACATCTTCCATTTCGGAAATCATATTTTTAACCGATTTGGGTGAAAGGTTTGCATCAACCAAAACCATATGAGTAGACGCTATATCAAAGTCTTCTTTAAGTTTTGAGTTTGAAATAACATAGTTCATATCCTGCGGCAAACACTCGCCCATATCGTAATAAACCTCTTTATTCGCCTTGTTGTATCCGTAATACGCAGGCAAAACAAGAACGGCAAAAACTATCAGAAATACGGGGAATACTTTGACAATGCGATTTGAGAACTTTTCCATATCCGGAATAACCGAACGGTGCTTTGTTTTTTGAAGCGGTTTATCAAGAACCAGAATGAGCGACGGCAAAACAGTTACACAGCCTATAACGCCGAGTATTACACCTTTTGCCATAACGATGCCCAAATCTCTGCCCAAAGTAAAACTCATAAAGCAAAGCGCTATAAAACCTGCAACGGTTGTTATTGAACTGCCCACAACGCTTGTTAACGTCTCTTTTACGGCAACAGCCATCGCTTCCTTGTTGTCAGCGTATTTTTCACGCTGCTCATTATAACTGTGCCACAAAAAGATTGAGTAGTCCATTGTTACGGCAAGCTGCAAAACAGCTGACAACGCTTTTGTTATGTATGATATTTCGCCCAAAAAATAGTTGGTGCCGAGATTTATCAAAATCATAGCGCCTATTGACGCCAGAAATACAAACGGAATCAACCAACCGTCAAGAAGCACAAGCATTGCAACGCACGCAAGCGAAACCGCAAGTGCCACGTAAATGGGCTCCTCTTTTTCACAGAGGTCTTTTAAATCCACAACAAGCGCCGTCATACCAGAAACATAGCACTGTTTTCCGCAGACCGACCTTATCTCTCTTACAGCGTCCATTGTCATATCGTCAGACGTGCCGGTGTCAAAAAATACCGCCATCATTGTCGCGTTATCCGAATTGAACGCTTTGTACACTTTGTCGGGCAATATTTCCATAGGAACCGACAAATCGGCAACAGAATCATACCAAAGAACAGTATCTACATGATCGATCTTTTCAATCTTTGTTTTAAGTTCGGATACGTCTTTGTTGGGCATATCTTCAATTATTATAAATGAAAACGCGCCCTTGTTAAAATCCTTTAACAGTTCATCCTGACCTATTACCGTTTCCATATCACTCGGTAAATAGGTAAGCATATCGTAATTTACCCTTGTGGCGATCATTCCGATTACCGACGGTATCATCAAAATTACCGTAAGTATAAGTATCGGAATACGAAACTTAACAATCGTTTTTGAAAACCTCATAATATTCCTCCCATTTTTTACGGTTAATATTATAGTTATTATGATAACTTTTAACACAGCCAAGAAACAAACTGTTGTCTGATTTTCAGACATACGGTTTAATTTGCCTAAATGAAATTACTCATGATATCCAAAATTTAACTGTAAAATACATAAAATCACGGCTGTGCCGTGCTTTAAATAAAATAAACTATCCCTGAAGAAAACCGGCGACTTCTCTTGCAAAGTCTTTTTTGATCATAAATATCCGCCTTATTTCTCTTGAAAATTCATCGTTCATACCGCTGTTGAGCCATTCCATAACCAAGCCGAAACAAACACATTTATAATAGGATATAATCGCCTTTTTGTCGGCTTCGCTTATTGACATTTCTGCAAGGGTTGCATTAACGTAATCGCAAATAAAATGCTCGCTTATTTTTATCAGGGCGTTTTCAAAAACCTCGCGATTGACCGAACGGTAAATGTGCATTATGGCGCGTTTTCGGTGCGAAGCAAATTCGACCAAAGCGTCAAAGCACTCTACAATAGAGGTGACCGACGGATATTTTTCTATAATGGATTCTGCCTCCTCCTTTACTATATCCTCAATAAGATCGGGCAGATCCTGATAGTGATAATAAAACGTGTTGCGGTTAACACCGCATTTTTCTACTATATCTTTTATGGTTATTTTGCTGAGTTGCTGTTCATCGATTAAGTCAATAAATGCTTTTTTTATCGCGGCTGCAGTAAAATTTGCCATATCATCACTCCTTGCTTATTATTTTAGCATATTTTACGTAAAAATAAAAGAGTGAAAACCAAATCAACATACAAAAAACGGCAACCTGTATGTGCAGGCTGCCGCTTTTAACCAAACTCAGTAATTTTTTGCCTCTATTTCAAAATATGCCTGCGGATGCGCACACACGGGGCAAATCTCAGGCGCTTTTGTGCCTACTACAATATGACCGCAGTTGCGGCATTCCCATATCTTGACTTCGCTTTTTTCAAATACCGTTTTTGTTTCTACATTATTAAGCAGCTCGCGGTATCTTTCTTCGTGGCGTTTTTCTATTTCGCCCACAGCGCGAAATTTTGCGGCAAGTTCGGTAAATCCCTCTTCATCGGCAGTTTTTGCGAACTCGTCGTACATATCGGTCCACTCGTAATTTTCACCGTTCGCCGCCGAGGCAAGATTTTCGGCAGTGGTGCCTATGCCCGAAAGTTCTTTAAACCACATTTTTGCGTGCTCTTTTTCATTATCGGCTGTCTTTAAAAATATTGCGGCTATCTGCTCAAAGCCCTCTTTTTTAGCGGCAGAAGCGAAATAAGTATACTTATTTCTTGCCTGCGACTCGCCGGCAAACGCTGCCTGCAAATTTTTTTCGGTTTTAGTGCCTTTGTACTTGTTCATTTTAAATTTCCTCCCGTTGTCAATTTTTTATAAGTTCTGAAACAAGCGTATCGATTTGCGACTTGCTGCCGTCATTTAATGCCGAGATGATTTTAACAGTTGTGTCGGTAAACGTAAGGTCTTTGCACGTTTCAAGCATACGCGCCATAGTTTTTGCGGCAACCGGCGCCCAGGAGCCGTTTTCAATTAAAGCGACTGTTTTATTTTTGAAACCGCGTTCGGTAAGGTGATTTATAAACTCTTTCATAAAAGGAAAAATGTCTGAATTATACGTTGTTGTTGCCAGAACAATATTTTTAAAATAAAATGCCGATGCGACCGCTTCTGACATATCGTCACGCGCAAGGTCAAAAATTTTTACGTTTTCACAGCCGCTCGCTTTAAGTTTTTTGGCAAGATATAAGACCGCCTTTTTGGTGTTGCCGTAAACCGAGGTGTAAGCAATTACAACGCCGTCGTTTTCGCTTTTATACGACGACCAAATATCGTATAAGTTAAGATAATATTCAAGATTGCTGTCAAGCATCGGTCCATGCAGAGGGCAAATTTTTTCAATGCTCAGTGCAGCCGCCTTTTTCAGCAAAGCCTGAACCTGAGCGCCGTATTTACCCACAATACCGAAATAATATCTGCGTGCCTCATCTGCCCAATCCTCATTTGCGTCTAAGGCACCGAATTTTCCGAATCCGTCGGCAGAAAACAAAACTTTATCAAAATTATCATAACTTACAATAACTTCGGGCCAATGCACCATAGGCGCGGTAATAAAAGTGAGAGTGTGCTTTCCGAGTGTAAGGGTGTCGTTTTCACCTACAATGATACGCCTGTCTTTAAAATCCTCTCCGAAAAATGCGTCCATCATTTTAAACGCCTTGTCAGACGACACAATTGTTGCTTTTGGATAAGCATTCATAAAATCAACTATATTTGCGCTGTGATCAGGCTCCATATGGTGAACAACAAGGTAGTCAGGGGCTCTGCCTGCAAGTTCTGTGCTCAGGTTTTCAAGCCACTCATCCTTAAAATTTTTATCAACTGTATCCATAACGGCTGTTTTTTCATCAAATATAATATATGAGTTATATGACATTCCGTTAGGAACTTTGTACTGCCCCTCAAAAAGGTCGGTTTTGTAATCGTTTACACCTATGTATTTAATATCATTTGTAATATTCATTTATATTATTCCTCCGTTACAAATTGCCGTT
The DNA here is from genome assembly GCA_934445015.1 of uncultured Eubacteriales bacterium. Taxonomy (GTDB): domain Bacteria; phylum Bacillota; class Clostridia; order Oscillospirales; family Acutalibacteraceae; genus UBA737. The sequence goes on from CAKSDJ010000004.1 coordinate 59,888, forward strand.
TTGCAAACGGCCCGATTACATTTTATTACAACCGACGCAAAATATCAATGCTTTTAAATCAAAAAAGCGGCAAGATCCTGCCTTTAATGGTCTTGCCGCTTGATGTCACTTATAACTGTTTACTTTGTTAAACATTTTTTCTTTTTACCGCATATCGTAGAACTGGTCAGGACTCCGCCGTTTATGAACAGCAATGCGATCAACTGCAAAGGAGTGCTGTTATCGCAGGTCTTAGGAGATTTAGGCAGTTTAGCCGTTACGGTGTCGGCTTTTTTGATTTCCTTGGTGCCGTCCTTGTCGCTGTAATACTTTCCGCAGCCTTCGCAGTACCAATACTCGATATTGCCCTCGG